>NZ_KV824231.1:119216-291395 GCF_001816025.1 Hafnia sp. HMSC23F03 | reverse complement strand
CGGGGCAGGCATATACAAAAGGAGAGTCAGATGGCCGCTATATTCAAAATATGCGATTTGGTTCAGCCGCTACAGTCAGTATTGGAGGAAATGGTTCGGTACCGGGAGGGTGTGTCGTTGTAGGTGCTGGTACCGATGATTGGAAACTGAATAGGCTTATTTATAAGCCTATTCAGAGAAATATAAATGGCGTTTGGGCAACAATTTCAGGGTAATAGCATCATGGAACTAATTAACTTATTACAGTATGAGCCTATTATTAAAATGGCTCCAGATGTACTTTATTTAAAAGATCAAAATGACCTAGATTGGTATGAGTCCCAAAAATTGTTCTCTGATTCAACTATGAAGATCGGCTGTGATAGTAGTGGAGTAATACTTATGGCCTCAGTTGATGTATCAACGTTATGGCCAGAGGGGGTATCTGTATTTGAGGTTAACCAATCAAAGTTACCGAATGAATTTAAGGCAGACTCTAGCTATCAATTCAAGGATGGAAAGGTTGATAAAAGAGTATTATCACAAGAGGAGGTTATAGAGTTAGCTGATACTCAGCGATCAGCCATGCTTAGAATCATCTCGGATAGAATACTTCCACTGCAAGATGCTCTTGAATTAGATTATATAACAAATGATGAATTGGATTTGTTGAGGACGTTAAAATCTATTCGCGTTGAATTAAGTCGACTGGATACTTCAAAAGCACCAGATATCAAGTGGCCGGTGCTTCCTGAGTGAATATAGAAATATAACTAGCTAATTTATTTCTTTAAGTATCAACTTGTTCGTCTTTTCAGTATATACAGTAGTATTTGGTGGTATATCTTTGCCTATAAAAGACATGGCACCAATTACTACGTTATCACCAATATTAATATTATCGGCTAAAATGCACGAATTAGCACCAACAGTCACATTATTTCCAATACAAATCATTGCGCTTGTTTCGCCTTTAATTCCAATTGTTGTGTTTTGCCTAATCGTAAAGTTTTCGCCAATGTTACAACAATCAGTGATTACAACGCCTTGGAAGTGGACCACTTTAAATCCTGGAGCAATTTTTGCACCCAGCCCAATCTCTGTATTGAAATTTTTCATTATTTTTCTGTTGAGATAGCGAGCAGCCCACTTGCTAATAGCCCTATCACTATTAAAGAACAATTCGGCTAGTCTCCACCAGAGATAGAATCGTTTGTTGGGGAGTGACCAATAGCGGTGTATAACTCTGCGCCAAGTGAATTTACGCTTATTCAACATTTCTGCAGAGACGCATCTTTTGAAATGGAGATAGTTATCATTCATTGTCTAGTTCTCTACACATTAGCCACTGATTTGTTTTTATCGACCATTTTGAAAACCTAAATATTCAACATGGATATGCTTGGATTTTACATTGAAATAATGAATATTTACACATATACACATAAAAATATTTAATGGACGTTCAAGCGGATATCTAAGAAAAATTTTCACTACCTAAGCAAAGGAAGAGGGGGATCAGCAACGTGACATTGGTTTGCGCCGGTCCGTATGCAAGAGACCGGCGCAGTGACAATACCAGTGGATCGCTAATGCGTTTAAGTGATTCAAATGGTTATTGTCAGGTGCGGATACTACAGAGATAACCCTTGTATGTAATAAGGTAGATATTGGCAGCTCTAAACAACAGAGTGGCCAAGTAGTATTAAACCATTTCAATTTCCTCACATACTAGTCATTCATCCGCTTCTTCGAATGTTTCTTCAGGCCATTGGGAAAAATCGGTGGGAGGTTCAATCTGCGGTAGATTTTCTTTGGTTTGCTGAACGTCCCATCATTACCAACGAACTGCCCATCTGTTGTGTATGGGGTATGTCTTTTTGTCGAGCACAGCAAAGTCTAAACAACCCTTTTTTTAGAGCATCTTATAATCCATTGTTTTAAAACACATATTGTGTATGCTCTAAAAAAAGGGGCTTTCAGGGAATTGCTCAGTATTAAGCTGATTAATATAATTTTTTTGTGTATATTTTACAGTTCACTGCCGTACAGGCAGCTTAGAAACATCCGACCGACGACAGTTACCAGTGCGCCCCGTTCACTGCCGTACAGGCAGCTTAGAAATTACCACCGTCGCCGCCGTCGTTCCCGCTAGCGTTCACTGCCGTACAGGCAGCTTAGAAAAAGATGATGCAGCGTGGCGGCGTCCACGTCATGTTCACTGCCGTACAGGCAGCTTAGAAACTCTAAGGCCATCTTGGTAAAACAGGCATCATGTTCACTGCCGTACAGGCAGCTTAGAAACAGGTCGTCGGGCAGAACGGTTCGCTCTTCGCGTTCACTGCCGTACAGGCAGCTTAGAAAGTTAGTGTTTCCACTGGTTGCCTCCGGTGCTGGTTCACTGCCGTACAGGCAGCTTAGAAATGAATTGTGGCGTTGTCATTTGTGCCGCTTGGGTTCACTGCCGTACAGGCAGCTTAGAAAACAAGATGCGTTCCCGCGACGTCACTATGGTGGTTCACTGCCGTACAGGCAGCTTAGAAAGATTTATCTTGCAAAGGCAAATAGCGGCAGAGTTTATCAAAAATCCTAACTGTTCTTACACAGATGCTTCCAAGGGCGCGATCATTGAGCTGTTTTATATTTTCACTGACACGGTTTCTATCGGAGAAATCCGTCTCACCTGAGAGAGTAGAAAACAACTTATCAGCTTCCTCTTTGAGAGAGATTGGAAGGTCTTTATTTGGATTTACCCAAGCTAGGTAGGAGGAGTAGACATCACGTACCCGTACAGCTAGCGGATCGCCAGAGGCTGCTAAATGGGTTACTGCTTGTCGAAATTTTTCTGTGGCATATTCAAATTTATACTCGTTCACGCACCACTCCTTGAATAAAAGAAAACCCGCACGAGGCGGGTTTCAGTTACTTTCAAAATGCACGTGCACTATACGTGCATTTCTTTGTCTTACTTGGGTCGTTGTTGTGTCCATCCAATTCGCATAAGTTACTGGTTTTTATGCTCTTGTCCGGTCACTGTCCTACCAAATTTGGTGGAGCTGGGGGGATTTGAACCCCCGTCCGAAATTACTACACCGTCGGCACTACATGCTTAGTCTAGTCTTTACATTCGCCTACCAGCTGCGGACAGACACGCTACTAATAAACTAGCTTGATTAGATTTAATGCTTCAACCCCAAGCTAGGTATCCACACGATCTCTTTTGGGTTTGACTTCTCTTGATCCCCGTCTTAAGAGCGGAAGCTAGGGAGAGAAGGCTCTAAGCAGGTTATTAAGCTGCTAGTGCGTAGTTTTCGTCGTTTGCGACTATTTTTTTGCGGCTTTTTACGAGGCCAACCGCCCCTCGGCATGCTCCTTGGGCTTCGCAAATCCCGTCGAATCCAGAATCAGCCCCAAGTACTATTCAGCAGTATATCAGAAATTATATCCGTAAAGCCAGTAGCTTAGCGGTTTGAGTTCTTCATGATACGTGCTTTGTCTAATTTCCACTCCCGATCTTTAATGTCATCGCGTTTGTCGTGCTCTTTCTTACCTTTCGCTAAGCCGATTTTGACTTTCGACCAAGCGTTTTTCCAGTAAAGAGACAGCGCAACAACGGTAAAACCGTCACGACTGACTTTGCCGATCAGCGTTTCTAATTCGCGTTTCTTCAGCAGCAGTTTACGTGTGCGCGTTGGATCGCACACGACGTGCGTAGACGCTACGTTTAGCGGCTGAATAGTGGCACCAAAGAGGTAGGCTTCGCCGTCGCGGAAAGTTACGTAGCTGTCGGTGATGTTCGCTTTACCTGCGCGCATCGACTTCACTTCCCAACCTTGCAGCGCCAACCCCGCCTCGATTTCTTCTTCTATGAAGTATTCGTGGCGAGCGCGTTTGTTCATAGCAATCGTTGCTGAACCGGGTTTATGTGCTTTTTTCTTTGTCATAGTGCTGCCATTATACTGAACCACTCGAGGGATGAACATCCTTTCACCCTGAGCCGTCGTGGTTTTTTAATACGTTAGCTCAGTGTGCTTAAGGCATTTCTCTCTGTCCACAGATAAATGGTATTATTTGTGCGTTTTATGTTACTCAGGAATTGATATGCCACAGATTAGCCGTTCTGCTTTGGTGCCATTTAGTGCTACGCAAATGTATCAGTTGGTCAACGATGTTTCCGCGTACCCTGCGTTTTTGCCGGGGTGTGTAGGGAGCCGTGTTCTAGAATCAGGGCCAAATTCGATGACTGCCGCAGTTGATGTTTCCAAGGCTGGGATCAGTAAGACCTTTACGACCCGCAATACGCTTGCGGATAGCTCCAGTATCAAGATGCAGCTTGTGGATGGTCCATTTCGTAAGCTGTTAGGCGGCTGGCATTTTATCCCGTTGAGTGATGATGCCTGCAAAGTTGAATTGCATCTCGATTTTGAGTTTACCAACAAATTAGTTGAGCTAGCTTTCGGCAAGGTGTTTAAAGAGCTGGCGGGGAATATGGTTCAGGCTTTCACTTCGCGTGCGAAAGAGGTCTACAGTGCCTGATATCAATGTTGAAGTGGTTTACGCGTTGCCTGAACGCCAATATTTACGCCGTATAAAGCTACCGGAAGGCGCTAACGTTGAACAGGCTATTCAGCAGTCGGGGTTGTTGACGCTACGAACAGAAATTGATCTAGCGAAAAACAAAGTGGGTATCTACAGCCGTACGGTCAAGCTGTCGGACAAGGTTCATGAGGGAGATAGGGTAGAAATTTACCGCCCATTGTTAGCCGATCCGAAAGAACTGCGTCGGTTGCGTGCCGAACGAGCAAAAAAATAAGGCGCTGTCTGCGCCTTATTCTCACCAGATATTGATACATCCAGTCATATCACACCAATTTGCCTAGCTTACGGCACTTATTCTTCGCTGTTATCAGGAAGCTTTTTGGTGTTTTCAATATTGGTCAAAACACCGCTGCCATCGAAGGTCAGAGTCAGTGTTTCTTGAGTCACGGCTTCATGACCTGGCTGTTGACGGAACACGTAGAACCATGTGCTGGTTCCAAACGGATCTTGCAGCATTGGCGTACCTAGCGTGTAGGCGACTTGTTGCTGCGTCATCCCTCTGTGAATTTTGGCTACGTCAGCAGCAGTCAGGTAGTTTCCCTGATTGATGTCAGGACGGTATACCACTTTTTCAAAGGTTGAACAGCCTGCGGTCAGCATAACCATAACCACAGCAGCGGCAGTCAGCATTTTACAACGCATAGTAATCTCATTCCTTTTGGACATAGGTTGCCGATGATAATCGACCTTGCAACAGTTGGAAACCTCAACAGACCTCAATATGACCTCTGGAATCAAAAAAAGTTGAGCTTTTTTATGCGGCAAGCAGTTCTTTTGCATTTGCCAGCGTATTACGCGTCACTTCACTTCCGCCCAACAGGCGCGCCAGCTCTTGTAAACGAGCCTTTTTATCGAGTGGCTGCATAGTGGTTTCAGTTTCTGAGCCGTCAGTCTGTTTGCTGACATAAAAATGTTGGTGTCCACATCCTGCAACTTGGGGTAAGTGGGTCACACACATGACCTGTGTAGACTCACCAAGTTGACGCAGCATCTTACCGACAATTGCCGCCGTTGGTCCACTGATGCCCACGTCTACTTCGTCGAAGATTAATGCCGGGGTATCCATTTTTTGCGCGGTGATAACCTGAATAGCCAGTGCGATACGTGATAGTTCACCGCCTGACGCGACTTTAGCCAGAGGCTGTAGAGGCTGGCCGGGGTTAGTCGTTACGCTGAATTCAATGCGGTCAGCACCGTCAGCGGTGAGCGCTTCCGGCATGAAATTCACGTCAATAGCGAATTGTCCATGAGGCATTGATAGCTCGTGCATGCTATGGGTGATTAACGAGGAGAGCTCCTGCGCGAACTTGAGCCGCTGCTGGTGCAACTGCTGTGCTAGCGAAAGTGCCTGCTGGTGATGAATATGGACATTCTCCGCTAGCTGTTCCTGTTCGCTCTCTTGCTGACACAGAGACTGCTGCTCGTCTAGTAATTGCTGATGGAACTGTGGCAACTCTTCTGGAGAAACGTGGTGTTTTCTGGCTAATGCAATTTGGCGAGAAATACGCTGTTCTAATTCATAGAGGCGTGCAGGATCCATATCGATGTTATCGCCATAGTGACGTAGCTCGTTGCTGGCCTCTGATATTTGGATCGAGGCTTCTTCAAGCATATCTAGAAGCGGTGAAAACTGATTGTCGTAGCTAATCAATTCGGACACATTTTGTTTTGCACTGTGCAAGAGACTGAGAATATTGCCGTCTTCAGCTTCCGAAAGCATGTTTAGCGCTCGCTGGCTGAGGGTTAACAACTGCCCACTATTGGCTTGGCGCTTATATTCCTCATCGATTTGTTCATACTCACCCGCCTGAGGAGCAAACTCATTGAGCTCTTTTAACTGGTATTGCAGCAGCTGCTTGCGTGATTCGCGCTCTGCCACCTGTTTTTGATGGTGCGTTAGCAAACGGCAGCTATGGTGCCATTGACGATAGGCAGCCTGCATTTCAGCCAACAGTTCTGACTGATTGCTGTAGGCATCAAGTAGATGTTTTTGATGTTCGGATTTGAGTAGCAACTGATGCGCGTGCTGACCGTGGATCTGGATCAGATGTTGGCCTAACTCACGCAGCTGTGAAAGGGGAACCGCGGTGCCGTTAATAAACCCCCGCGAGCGACCATCGACGCTGATAACGCGGCGTAGTAGGCATTCGTTGCTGTCATCCAACTGGTTCTGCTCAAGCCATTGGCGTGCTGAAGGTGTGTCAGCCAAAGAGAAGCGCGCGCAAATATCGGCTCTAGGCGTATTTAAACGCACCATAGCAGCTTCTGAGCGTCCTCCAAGGCATAAACCCAAGGCATCGATAGCAATAGACTTACCTGCGCCAGTTTCGCCGGTGATGGCGGTCATTCCGCGTTGGAAGTCGATTTCAAGTTCACGAACAATAGCAAAATTAGAAATGGTCAGTTGCGTCAGCATTCGAAATTCCCCTGTACGGAATCACATAACTGTATTTAACTACAGTATAAACTGGTTTTTTATACAGTAAAGTAGCTGACGAAAAAATTTTCTTAATTTAGAAAAGTTTTTTAGACCACCCTAGCTTGGTGCTTAATGTATTGAAATAGTTATAGTCTTTAGGGTGTATCAAGTTTAAATGAAATTGGCTACGCTGAATCATCACTTCTTCTCCTTGCTGAATTGGCAGGGCTATCTGGCTGTCACAACTGATTTCCAGATCGTTGCTGAAGTGGCTAAAGCGGAGATGGATTTTGCTGTTACTATCGATAACCAGTGGTCTGGCCGATAGCGTATGGGGAAACATAGGCACCAGCGCGATGGCATCTAGGGTTGGCGTCAGGATGGGGCCCCCGGCAGATAATGAGTAGGCGGTAGAACCGGTGGGCGTTGAGATGATTAGGCCGTCGGAGCGCTGCGAGAAGGCGAAGTTTTCATTGATATAAACTTCGAACTCAATCATATGAGCCACTTTACCTGGGTGCAAAACCACCTCGTTAATGGCGGTGCTCATGCGTCTTTGTTGTTGCTCGCGGCACACCTGTACTTCAAGTAAAAAGCGTTGTTCGCTAAAATATTCGCCGTCGAGGACGTCAGAAAGCTGTTGTTTGGCGTTATCGGGATCGAGATCGGTGAGAAAACCGAGGTTGCCACGGTTTACGCCGATAACTTTGATATCGTAACGCGCCAGAATGCGTGCTGCGCCAAGCATATTGCCATCGCCGCCGACGACGACAGCGAGATCGGCCTGCTGTCCAATGTCTGCCAAACTGCCCGTAGTCGCGTTTTCCAGCTTGAGGTCGTGCGCAATTTGGTGTTCGACGATTACCGGATAGCCTTTACCGACGAGCCAGTTAAACAGCATCTCATGCGTGGCCAGCGCCGCAGGATGACGCGGATGACCGACCAGACCGATACATTCAAATTTTTTATTCATGCAGTGGTTTTCCTACTGAGTGCAATTTAATGACTCTCATTATGCGCGGTTCTCTTGAATCGCCAGCTTTCATCCCCATAATAAGCCAAGTAGCGAGATTAATGCCAAACCGCGGAGAATTTCATGAGTAGTAAAGAACAGAACATGTCGAATGAGCAAGCCTCACAAGAAATGGAAAACGGACAAGAGCAGCACGAACAGGCTCAGGTCGATGCGGCAGACGTAGTCGATGTGCGCGATGAGCGCATTGCTGAACTGGAAGCTCAGTTGCAGGAAGCCGCTCAGCGTGAGCGTGATTCTGTTATGCGTGCCCGCGCAGAAGCTGACAATATTCGCCGTCGTGCCGAGCAGGACGTAGAGAAGGCGCATAAATTCGCGTTAGAGAAGTTCTCTAACGAACTGTTGCCAGTGATTGACAGCTTGGAGCGTGCATTGGATCTGGCGGATAAATCTAATCCAGATTTAGCTGCGATGATTGAAGGCATCGAATTGACGCTGAAATCTATGCTGGATGCCGTGCGTAAGTTCGGCGTAGAGCAGGTGGGTGAAGTCAATGTTCCGTTTAATCCTGAAGTGCATCAGGCAATGACGATGATGGAATCCGATCAGCATGAACCAAACCACGTCATGATGGTTATGCAAAAAGGCTATACCTTAAATGGCCGCCTGATCCGTCCAGCCATGGTTGCGGTATCTAAAGCTAAGGCTTAATCGATATCCTAAAAATTAAAAACCAGTCGATTGACTGGTTTTTTTTCGCCTGAACTTATTCCTCGCTACCGTTTTCCGGTAAGTGCGGCTGCCAGTCAATCGGCGTAAGCCCCTGTTCAATCAGGAGCTGATTGGTTTGTGAGAAATGATGGCAGCCTAAGAAACCGCGGTGTGCAGACAGCGGTGATGGATGTGGTGCCTTTAACACGCGGTGGCGCTGAGTATCGATAATACTGCCTTTCTTTTGCGCATGGGCTCCCCACAACAAGAACACAATGCCTGAACGATGTTCGTTAAGCGCTGCGACAACTTTATCTGTGAAGGTTTCCCAACCGAGCTTAGCGTGCGAGTGCGCTTGACCACGTTCGACGGTTAACACGGTATTGAGCAGCAAAACACCTTGGTCGGCCCAGCTTTTTAGATAGCCGTGATTAGGGATTTGAAATCCTTCAATATCGGTTTGTAGCTCTTTATACATATTCATGAGTGAAGGCGGCGCAGGAATGCCTGGGCGAACGGAAAAAGAGAGCCCGTGTGCCTGATTTGGCCCGTGATAGGGGTCTTGCCCAAGGATCACGACTTTAACATCATTAAATTCGGTGAAGCGAAAAGCGTTAAATACATCTTTCTGCGGTGGATAAATGGTCTTACCGGCTTGGCGCTCTGCCGCAACGAAAGCAAGCGTGTCGTGAAAATAGGGCTTTTCTTTCTCGGCACCGATGACATCGTGCCAGTTTAGTGGAGAAGTCATCTTCACTTCCTCTTTGTTTATACGGAAATTATCTGGCGGTAGCTTACCGTTTCAAGCGATGAAGTTAAACCGTGAAGAAAATTTAACCATGTTCAGGCTAGTCACTTAGTGAGTGTTTTTTGAACGAAAATTAAATTTTTTTTGAAAATTTACAAAAATAGAAAAGTCGCCGAAAAATGGTTAAATTTGATGTAAAACATAAATTTGCCCAAATTGGTAAAATGACCACCATGAAAAAATTGATTTAAATCAAAGAAAACCCCACTCTATATTGGTATATAGAACATCAAGACAACATTGGTTTTACCAAATGGCCGATGTTAAGGCCGTAAACGAAGAAATTAATCCCAGATTTTTTGCTCTATTGACGGAGGCAACAAATGATTCAAGGTATTCAGATCACTAAAGCTGATAATGCAGACCTGATGAACTCTTTCTGGCTGCTTGATACAGATAAAAACGAAGCACGCTGCGTATGTGCTAAAGCAGGCTATGCAGAAGACCAGATCGTTGCAGTAAACGAATTGGGTCAAATCGAATATCGCGAAGTCCCTTTGGATATCAAACCAACTGTACGTGTGGAAGGCGGTCAGCACTTGAACGTTAACGTTCTGCGCCGTGAAACTCTGGAAGATGCCGTTAAGCACCCAGAAAAATATCCACAGCTGACTATTCGTGTTTCTGGCTATGCGGTGCGTTTCAACTCACTGACTCCAGAACAGCAGCGTGACGTTATCGCTCGTACCTTTACTGAAAGCCTGTAATTTCAGGTTTGAGGCAATAGGAAATAGCAAAAAGGAGCTGAAAAGCTCCTTTTTTACGTCTGTAGCGCTGAGAATTTTGCCAAACAGAACAAAATCGCTGCACAGCGTGTTGTTGCACAATTAACGTTATTTGCATTCTATTTCATTATATTAATTCCACTCTTCATCGAATTTTTAGTGCGCGAGCTGGGAAAAAAGTCAGAAAAAAACAGTTAGGCTGGATTTAATGTCGTAGCGGTAAAATTGTTGGTGTTAGGATGAAAAAAAACCGCCACTAAAGGCGGTTTTTTTGTTAGCTCGCTGATTTATTCTTCAGTTGGGATCACTGACTGTGCGGCTTTAGGCTTACGGCGTTTTCCGACGTTTTTACTATCGCGGTGACGCACTTTTACCTTTTTATCTTTCTTCTCTTCGTCTTTTTTCTCTTGGCGCTTGAGCAGCGTCTTCTTAGACGGTTTACCTTTGTTTTTCTCGCTTGGCGGCTTGGTGGTTGGACGAAGTTCGTCAACCACGCGAGATTTAATTTGCTCTTCGACATAGCGGCTGATTTTACCCAGCAGCAGATGGTCATGAGCTTCCACCAGAGAAATTGCGATACCTTTACGACCTGCGCGACCGGTACGGCCAATACGGTGTAGATAGGTGTCGGCGGTGCGTGGCATATCGAAGTTGAAGACGTGGCTGATGTCTGGGATATCCAAACCACGTGCGGCAACGTCGGTTGCAACCAACACGTTCACTCGGCCATCAAGCATACGCTTCATCGCTTCATTACGCTTAGCCTGCACCATTTCGCCTTCTAAGTAGCAGGAGTTGATACCCGCTTCGCGCAGCCAGCCTACCAGTTCATGTACACGCTCGCGCTTACGCACGAAAATAACGGATTTGGTGACTTCAGGCTCTTTTAACAAATGGCACAGCAGCTTGGTTTTGTGCTCAAGAGTATCGGCGCGGTAATACCATTGCTGGATCTTCTTACGCTCACGGCGTGAAGGATCGGCTTCGATTTCGACAGGCTCCTGCAGCAGACGCTCAGAGAACTCTTTAATCGCGTCACCTTCCAGCGTTGCTGAGAACAGCATAGTCTGTTTACGCCAGCGAGTTTCCGCCGCGATGGTTTCGATATCTTGTGCAAAACCCATGTCGAGCATGCGGTCTGCTTCATCAAGGATCAGGGTTTCAACCGCGCGGCAATCGAAGTTTTCTTCTTTGATGTATTGCAGCAGACGGCCAGTGGTTGCAACCACGATGTCTTGATTTTCGCTGAACACTTCAGCGTGATTCATGTAGGCAACGCCACCGGTGATGGTCGCGATATCTAGATTTGTATGTTTAGCCAATTCGATGGCTTGCTCGGCAACCTGCATTGCCAATTCACGCGTTGGAGTCAGCACCAATACACGTGGTGGGCCGGATTTTTTGCGCGGGAAGTCGAGCAGGTGCTGCAATACTGGCAGCAAATAGGCGACGGTTTTCCCGGTTCCGGTAGGTGCTGAACCCAGAACGTCGCGACCGTCCATTGCCGGAGGAATGGCGGCAGCTTGAATGGCTGTCGGGCGGTCATAGCCTTTGTCGCGCAATGCGTCGAGTAGGCGTTCATCGAGTTCGAGTTCGGAAAAATTGCTTGCTGTCATGGTCTACCTCTACTTGGGGCGCCGATTATAGACGGGTTGGGGCAGATGTTCACCCATTAAAGCGGGGGAATTAGTATGTTTGCACCGATCCAGCCTTTGCGAATCTATGGGGATATTTTATGCTATGCGACCGAAAATAAGGAGTTACCGTGGTTCAACGCCCATCAGAATCAGTGCCATTACGCCGTAACGGATTCACATTTAAGCAATTTTTCGTTGCACACGATCGCTGTGAGATGAAGGTCGGCACCGATAGTATTTTGTTAGGCTCGTGGACTGACATCAGCAATCTCGGTGGAAAAATACTGGATATCGGCACAGGCAGCGGTCTTTTAGCTTTGATGCTGGCGCAGCGTACCACAGATGTCGTGCAAATTGATGCCGTTGAGCTAGACCAAAATGCGGCCTTGCAGGCGGCAGAAAATTTTGTCCTGTCGCCGTGGGCCGATCGAATGCAGGTTCACGCCTGTTCATTGCAGGCTTTTGCCGCGCAAACCTCCGAACGTTATGACCTGATTGTGACCAACCCGCCTTACTATCCGCAGGGAGTCGAGTGCCGCAATGCGAGTCGCAATACCGCTCGTTATACCTCGGAGCTTAGCCACCAATCATTGCTAAAGTATGCGAGAGAATTGGCTACGGATAATGGCAGAATGGCCGTCGTTCTCCCTACTGATGTGGGAGTAAGCTTTATTCAAACAGCAGCTCAAGAAGGGTGGTTTATACTGCACAGCACTGAAATTGCAGAATTTGAAGATAGGGTCGCGCGGCGTTCACTGATGTTGTTTGGTTCCAAGCCTGCAAATCAGCAGTCAGATCGACTAGTGATCCGCGATAAAAGCAGTGAATACTCCCATGATTTTCGCCTGTTAACGAAAGATTTTTACCTTTTCTTCTGAGTCTGTTGCTTTGGTTAGCATAATATTTCACTATCAGACTCAGATGCGGCGATTCTCCGCAATTTTGTTCTGATAGGAAAGGCTGAAATAATTAACAGGCTCAGGGAGTGGGCGTTCATTGTAGAGTTACCTCCATTAATACCATTTCCCTCTGTACTACTCCTTTCTTAGTCAGACTCATCTTTAGCTTTAGTGAATAACTGGCGTACGTGTCTGCTGCGTATACGACCAGAAAAACCTATAAGAGGGCAGACTATGCAACAACGTTTATCCACCGCGGACACTATTGGTTTAGGGCTGATGACCTTTGCTTTCTTTCTGGGCGCAGGGAACATCATTTTTCCGCCGTTAGAAGGCCAGATGGCAGGGCATAACGTACTTTATGCTATGGGCGGTTTTTTGCTAACTGCAGTGGGTTTGCCGTTGCTCTCTATTATTGCTGTAGCTCGGGCGGGGGGCGGTTTGCCGTCAATGACTCACGATCTGCCGAAAGGGACCGGTACTTTTGCCGCAGTTTTGTTATTTATCATTATCGGCCCAGCTTTTGCCGCTCCGCGAACCGGCTTGGTCGCTTTTGAAATGGCGGTAAAACCGTTGTTGGTTAGCTCAGGTAGTTACAGCGATACGTCAGTGACGCTGGGCAGCCTGACTCTGGATGGTTTACAAATGTTAGTTACCGCGCTGTTTTTTGCAGTGACGCTGATGCTGGCATGGAGCCGTGGCAAACTGATCGATAGTATTGGCAAGTTCTTGACGCCGATGTTGTTTTTGCTGCTGGTGGTCTTGGCGTTGGGTGTGATTTTCAAACCGCAAGGTGACATCGTAGCGCCGGTAGCGGCCTATGAGCAGATGGCATTTTCTAAAGGTTTTATCAGCGGCTACAACACCATGGATACCTTTGCTGCGCTGATGTTTGGCATGTTGTTGGTTGATGTATTGCGCGGTAAAGGCGTGACTGAACCGAAGGCTTGCTTCCGCTATTTGAGCATCGCGGGTGTGATTGCAGCGTTAGGGCTGGCGTTTGTATATATCTCTCTGTTTTGGCTGGGGGCGACCTCTTCAACGATTGCTGGTGGGGCCGACAACGGTGGGGTTGTGCTGGCGGCGTATGTGAAGGCGTTATTTGGTCAGCCAGGACAGTGGATTTTATCACTAGTGGTCATGTTGGCATGTTTAACTACGGCGGTGGGCTTAGTCAGCGCCTGTGCGGACTATTTCTCCACCTTAACGCCGCTGCGCTATCGTCATTGGGTCATTGTGTTGTGCATCACCTGCGCGGTGGTTGCTAACGTTGGGCTGAGCCGTTTGATTGCACTGTCGGTTCCCGTGTTAATGGCGTTGTATCCGTTGGCGATTGCCTTGGTGGCTCTGACTTTTGTGCGACGCTGGTTACGTAATCCGGTTCTGGGATATCGTTTGGTTATGCTGGTGGCGTTGCTGTGCAGCCTGCTGGATGGTGCGCGTGCCGCAGGCGTTGAGTCCATCAGTTGGTTAGCTCGCCTGTTGGATTGGCAAATGGCGGCGATGCCGCTGGCCGCAGAAGGTATGG
This sequence comes from Hafnia sp. HMSC23F03, assembly GCF_001816025.1. Classification (NCBI taxonomy): domain Bacteria; kingdom Pseudomonadati; phylum Pseudomonadota; class Gammaproteobacteria; order Enterobacterales; family Hafniaceae; genus Hafnia; species Hafnia sp. HMSC23F03. The sequence goes on along the minus strand of NZ_KV824231.1, from coordinate 277,117 downwards.
CGTGGGTTCTACCCACGTTTATTATGCTGGTGTTGGCTTTCTTCTTGCCTGCGAAAAGCAGTAACCAGAAAGTGGCTTTGGCTTAATCTTAATAATGTCATTGTGATGAATAAGCCACCTTCGCAAAAGGTGGCTTTAACTATTTTAAATCCGTCTTTGGGCCTTAAAATCCGCTTTAGGGCTGCAAAATCGTTGGCTTAGGCTCAGCTAATAGATCGGGATAGTCGAGCGTGTAGTGCAATCCTCGGCTTTCTTTTCGTTCCATCGCACAACGCACCATCAACTCTGCGACTTGAACCAGATTACGCAGCTCTAAAAGGTTATTTGAGATGCGGAAGTTTGCATAGTACTCGTCAATTTCCTGCTGCAACATTTGAATGCGGCGCAGCGCACGCTCCAGACGTTTTGTGGTACGAACGATGCCAACGTAATCCCACATAAACAGGCGCAGCTCATGCCAGTTATGTTGAATCACGACGCGCTCATCGGAATTGTAAACTCGGCTGTCATCCCACTCGGGTAAACTTGGCGCAAGGCTAGTTTGCGGCAGGCGTTGCAAAATGTCCTGCGAAGCCGACCACGCGTAGACCACGCACTCCAGTAAGGAGTTAGACGCCATACGATTAGCGCCATGTAGCCCGGTATAGCTCACCTCACCAATCGCATAGAGCCCTTCTAAGTCTGTACGCCCCTGATGATCGACCATCACGCCGCCGCAGGTGTAATGCGCCGCGGGTACGATAGGAATAGGTTCTTTGGTCAGATCCAACCCCAAATCCAGCAGTTTTTCATAGATCATCGGGAAGTGCTGCATGATGAAGTCAGCGGGTTTGTGGCTGATGTCTAAATACATGCAGTCGGCGCCAAGGCGTTTCATCTCATGGTCGATAGCGCGGGCGACGATATCGCGCGGTGCGAGTTCACCGCGTTCGTCGAAATCGGGCATGAAACGCGAGCCGTCAGGGCGTTTCAGAAAAGCCCCTTCGCCGCGTAAAGCCTCGGTGAGCAGGAAGTTTCTGGCCTGCGGGTGATACAAGCAGGTGGGATGGAATTGGTTAAATTCGAGATTAGCAATACGGCAGCCAGCACGCCACGCCATGGCAATACCGTCACCTGAAGAGATATCTGGGTTGGTTGTGTATTGATAAACTTTAGCGGCACCGCCGGTCGCTAGCACCACGGTGCGGGCACGCAGAGTTTCGACCCGCTCCAGATCGCGGTTCCATACATAGGCGCCGACTACGCGTTGGGTACCCGGTAAACCGATCTTCTTGGAGGTAATGAGGTCAACGGCGTTATAACGCTCGCACACACGAATATTGGGGTGTGCATTTGCTTTCTGCACCAGCGTGGTCTCTACTTCTTTACCAGTAGCATCTGCGCTGTGCAGAATTCGGCGATGGCTGTGGCCTCCTTCACGCGTGAGGTGATAGCGTGATTCGCCAGCGGGACTCATTTCGGTATCGAACAGCACGCCTTGATCGATAAGCCATTGCACGCAATCCTTTGCGTTACGGGCAATAAATTCGACGGCAGAGGGTTCGCACAGCCCTGCACCCGCAATCAGTGTATCTTGCACATGTGATTCAATGCTGTCCGTTTCATCGAATACGGCCGCAATGCCACCCTGAGCATAAAACGTGGCACCTTCATTAAAGGGACCTTTGCTCAGCACGGTGACTTTACAATGTTCGGCAAGGCGTAAGGCGAGTGAAAGTCCGGCAGCTCCGCTACCGATAATCAATACATCGTTAAAATGTTCTGAATTTGGTTGCATAGGTTGTGGTGTGTGCAGCTGAAAAGTGAAAATCATGTTAGCCTATGCCAACGTGTAAATGCACGGCTAATGAACAACGAATATAAAAACAGCATCGTACGGAACTTTTTAGTACGTATGAACTCTAAGCTAGTGCTTGCTCAGGATCGATTGAGACAACTGGCAGTACAATTTATTCATGCGTGGAGAGAGATTTGAGGAGAGATTACCTCGGATGAGCGAGCAGTTAACGGATCAGGTGCTGGTCGAGCGAGTCCAGAAAGGAGATAAGAAGGCTTTTAACTTACTGGTAGTTCGCTATCAGCATAAAGTTGCGAGTCTCGTATCCCGCTACGTGCCGTCAGGCGATGTTCCTGATGTGGTACAGGAGTCGTTTATCAAAGCTTATCGTGCGCTGGAATCTTTCCGCGGCGAAAGTGCTTTCTACACCTGGCTTTATCGTATTGCTGTGAATACAGCTAAAAATTACCTGGTTGCTCAGGGGCGACGTCCGCCATCTAGTGATGTTGATGCCAGCGAGGCTGAAAACTTCGAAAGTGCGGGTGCATTGAAAGAAATTTCGAACCCTGAGAACTTAATGTTGTCAGATGAACTGAAGCAGATCGTTTTCCGAACCATAGAGTCTCTTCCTGAGGATTTGCGTATGGCAATCACCCTCAGAGAATTGGATGGTTTAAGCTACGAAGAAATAGCTGCCATTATGGATTGTCCGGTTGGAACAGTACGTTCCCGTATTTTCCGGGCGAGGGAAGCCATTGATAATAAAGTTCAACCGCTGATACAGCGTTAATGATGCGGGCACAGGAAGGGTATTTAGGCATGCAGAAAGAACAACTTTCGGCTCTGATGGATGGTGAAGTGGTGGATAGTGAACTGATTGGTTCACTTGGCAAAGACGACGCACTTCAGCAAACGTGGAAGAGCTATCACCTGATACGTGACACCCTGCGTGGTGACGTCAGCGACGCGATCGAGTTTGATATTTCTGATCGAATTGCTGCGGCGCTTGATGATGAACCGGTTCGTCTGGTTCCCAACGCGATTCCCGAATCTCAGCCTCAGCCGCACAGCTGGAAAGATATGCCGTTCTGGAGCAAGGTTCGTCCTTGGGCCAGCCAAATCACCCAAATTGGTATCGCTGCCTGTGTTTCACTGGCGGTTCTCGTGGGTGTGCAGCAGTATAATCAGCCTGCAGGTGGCGTGAGTGATTCCGATGCCCCGGCATTTAATACGTTGCCGATGGGCGGCCAAGCTTCCCCAGTAAGCTTTGGTGTTCCAAATGAAAGTACCAATGCTAATGGACAGCAGCAGGTTCAGCAGCAGCGTAAGCGTATAAATGCAATTTTGCAGGATTACGAACTACAGCGCCGCTTGCATACCGAACAGTTACAGATGGACAATGGTAATACGCAGGCGTCAGTTCAGGTGCCAGGAACTCTGTCATTAGGAACACAACAGCAGTAATGAAGCAATTTTGGTTCGCCATCAGCTTATTCGCTGGTAGCCTGCTTGTCTCTAACATCGCCTCAGCGGAAGACTCGTCTGAGGCGATGTTGCAACAGATGAACAGCGCCAGTCAGTCACTCAGCTATGAGTTAGCGTATATCAATATCACCAAACAGGGGATTGAGTCGTTACGCTATCGTCATGCCATTTTCAATAACCAACTGTTATCTCAGCTTTTGCAGATGGATGGACCGCGCCGTGAAGTTTTACTGCGTGGCAATGAAATCAGCTATTTTGAGCCAGGGCTTGAGCCATTCACGCTTAACGGTGATCACATTGTTGACGCTTTGCCGTCGATTATTTTCTCCGATATCAAACAGTTGCGTCAGTACTACAATTTTATATCCGTAGGCCGAACCCGCGTTGCCGATCGCCCATGCGAAGTGATCCGCATTGTCTCGCGCGATGGCCTGCGCTTTAGCTATATCGTTTGGATTGATGAAAGCTCCAAGCTGCCGTTACGCGTCGATTTACTCGATCGTGATGGAGAGACGCTGGAACAGTTCCGAGTGATCTCCTTTACCGTTGGCGATCAGGTTACCGCAGCGATGTCGAGTTTGGCTCAATTGACTTTACCCCCGCTGTTGAAACTACCGGCAACGGACAAGGTTGATTTCAGTTGGAGAACCTCTTGGCTACCGCAAGGCTTCAAGGAAGTTTCACGCAGTCGCCGGACATTACCGACATTATCAGAGCCGGTAGAATCGCGTCTGTATAGCGATGGTCTATTTAGTTTCACCGTCAATATCAGCAGCGCAGCTTCCGGTGCTGCGGTGAGCGAACAGTTCTTACGCCAAGGACGCCGCACTATTCATTCTGAGACTCGTAACAATGTCGATATTACCGTTGTTGGGGAATTGCCGCCTGCTACGGCTAAACGAGTAGCGAATAGCATTGTCTTAGATGGTCGTAAATCATGATGCGCGAATGGGCAACGGTGACATCCTGGCATCAGGGTGTTGCTACGTTAAACTGTGAACAGCGTTCTAGTTGTGGATCATGTGGTGCGAAAAACACCTGTGGCACGGCGGTTTTCGATAAAATCAATCCACAGTCTCAGCATCAGCTGCAGGTTGAAATTGATCAGCCGTTAGAACCTGGACAAAAAGTTGAAATCGGTATTACCGAGGCCAACTTGCTACGTTCTGCCGTTTTGGTTTATCTCACACCGCTATTAGGGCTTATTATTGGCGGCGGTGTAGGACAGTCAGTTATGCACACTGATGCATGGGCTGCGTTAGGCGCTTTAGTGGGCGCAGGTGCTGGTTTTATGTTTGCGCGTGTTAAGGCGAAAAGACTGAGTGACCGGCAAGATTATCAGCCGATAGTTTTACAAGTCGGTTTGCCCCCTTCCATGATCCGCACCCCCACGAATATCTAGGTTTTACCGGGTTCGATGTGTAGAATGCATCGAATCTGGCAAATTACCGCCAAACGTTAAACCATCGCTTTGAACCCATCAGTGTGTCCTTAGGCGAGTAATCTAGAAATCATCAGGCAAAATATCTTAATAATGAAGCATATACGAAATTTCTCCATTATCGCACATATTGACCACGGTAAGTCGACACTGTCTGACCGTATTATTCAGATTTGTGGCGGTTTGACTGACCGTGAAATGGCAGCGCAAGTTCTGGATTCTATGGATCTGGAACGTGAGCGCGGCATCACTATTAAAGCGCAGAGCGTGACGCTCGACTATAAAGCACAGGATGGTGAAACTTATCAGCTGAACTTCATTGATACCCCAGGACACGTTGACTTCTCTTATGAGGTTTCTCGTTCACTGGCGGCATGTGAAGGCGCATTGTTGGTGGTTGACGCGGGTCAGGGTGTTGAAGCTCAGACTTTGGCGAACTGCTACACCGCAATGGAAATGGATCTGGAAGTTGTCCCTGTTCTAAACAAAATTGACCTGCCAGCGGCCGATCCCGATCGTGCGGCGCAGGAAATTGAAGACATCGTCGGTATTGATGCGATGGACGCTGTACGCTGCTCGGCGAAAACCGGTGTCGGAGTACCTGAGGTTCTTGAGCGTCTGGTGCGTGATATTCCAGCGCCAGAAGGCGACCCAGATGGTCCATTGCAGGCGCTGATCATCGACTCATGGTTCGATAACTATTTGGGCGTGGTGTCTTTGATCCGTATTAAAAACGGTTCACTGCGCAAAGGCGAAAAAGTTAAGGTGATGAGTACTGGGCAGGCTTATAACGCTGATCGCCTCGGTATCTTCACGCCTAAGCAGATCGATCGCGATGTGTTGAACTGCGGCGAAGTTGGTTGGTTGGTCTGTGCAATTAAAGATATCCACGGCGCTCCAGTCGGCGATACCTTGACGCTGGCGCGTAATCCAGCGGAGAAATCGCTGCCGGGCTTCAAAAAAGTGAAGCCTCAGGTTTATGCTGGTCTGTTCCCTGTCAGCTCTGATGATTACGAAGCTTTCCGTGATGCGTTAGGGAAACTCAGCCTTAACGATGCTTCCCTGTTCTATGAGCCAGAAACATCGACGGCGTTGGGCTTTGGTTTCCGTTGTGGTTTCTTGGGCTTATTGCACATGGAAATCATTCAGGAGCGTCTGGAACGTGAATACGATCTGGATCTCATCACAACGGCACCAACGGTTGTATACCAAATTGAAACGACCAGTGGTGATGTGATCTTTGTTGATAGCCCGTCCAAGCTGCCGCCTATCAACAATATCGAAGAGCTTCGTGAGCCCATTGCTGAATGTCATATGCTGTTACCACAAGAGTATCTGGGTAACGTTATTACGCTTTGCATTGAGAAGCGTGGTGTCCAAACTAACATGGTATACCACGGCAATCAGGTTGCACTGACTTACGAAATTCCTATGGCCGAAGTGGTTCTAGACTTCTTTGACCGTCTGAAATCAACGTCCCGCGGTTATGCGTCACTGGATTACAGCTTCAAACGCTTCCAGCAGTCTGACATGGTTCGCGTTGATGTCTTGATCAACAACGAACGAGTGGATGCTCTCGCGTTGATCACCCATCGTGACAACGCGCAATATCGTGGTCGTGAGCTGGTTGAGAAGATGAAAGAGCTGATCCCACGTCAGCAGTTTGATATTGCTATTCAGGCGGCTATCGGCAACCAGATCATCGCACGTTCAACGGTTAAGCAACTGCGTAAAAACGTTCTTGCTAAGTGTTACGGCGGTGACGTTAGCCGTAAGAAAAAACTGTTGCAGAAGCAGAAAGACGGTAAGAAACGTATGAAGCAGGTCGGTAACGTCGAGCTGCCGCAGGAAGCCTTCTTGGCGATCCTGCATGTTGGTAAAGACTAAAGTTCTATGATGAGCGGCACCCATTTCAGGTGCCGTTCTCATTGAGAGGCTTATACCCGTGAGGCTCCAGAAAGTAGCAGTATGAAAGCCTATGGGGATATTTAAGGAGTTATTGGCATGGCCAATATGTTTGCTTTAATTCTGGTGATTGCAACGCTGGTTACCGGGGTTATTTGGTGTATCGATCGCTTTAAACTGGCTCCGGCGCGTCGGGCAAAAATCGAGGCGATTAACGCCCAAACGGCGGAAGGTCTAGATAAACAGACGGCAAAGGACGTGGTGAAAGCTTCAGGTTGGATTGAAACCTGTGTATCTGTTTTCCCTGTTTTGGCGCTGGTTCTGATTATCCGCTCATTTATTTATGAGCCATTCCAGATCCCATCGGGGTCAATGATGCCAACGTTATTGATCGGTGACTTTATTTTGGTCGAGAAATTCGCCTATGGAATTAAAGAGCCGATTGCGCAGCATACGATTATTCCGACCGGTCATCCGAAGCGTGGCGATATCGTGGTATTTAAATACCCGCTCGATCCGCGTTTGGATTATATTAAGCGCGCTATTGGCCTGCCGGGCGATAAGGTGACTTACGATCCTTATAGTAAAGAAGTGACGGTGTATCCTGCCTGCCAAACGGGGCAAAGCTGCGATAAGCTGCTGCCAATTACCTACAGTGCGGCTGAGCCAAGCGAATGGGTACAGGAGTATTACGGTCAAATGGGAAGTGGTGAGGCCAGTAGTGGCTTCTTCCAAATTCCTTTAGACCAAAATGTCGAAGATGGCTATCGCATGAGCGAGCGTAAAGAAACGTTGGGCACGGTCACTCATCGTATTCTAACCGTACCTCAGGCGCAGGATATGATGTCTCGTTATTATCGCCAGCCGGGTCAGCCTCAGGGCGTTTGGGTTGTGCCTGAAGGCCATTACTTCATGATGGGTGACAACCGTGATAACAGCGCTGACAGCCGTTATTGGGGATTTGTCCCAGAACAAAATCTGGTGGGTAAAGCAACGGCAATTTGGATGAGCTTTGAAAAACAAGAAGGGCAATGGCCGACCGGCGTTCGCCTAAACCGCATTGGCGGTATCCACTAATTCCTGCTCCTATTTCGAGCTGTAGTTCTTTGCTTACAGCTCGAAACTTCGTCTAGATATAAAATATGCGCCTAAACTTATTAGTTGTTGCGTTAATAGCAATGTAACTTCAAGTAATAGCGCATATTACCGCAGCATTATATTTTCAGTCGTTGTAGAATACCCATTCGAGCGATAAAAAGTTGGCTTCCGTCTGGGAGCCACTGCAAACGAAACAGCTTTGGATTGGCTAATGGCAAGCAGGCCTGTTCCGTATGCTGCGGTTTTTGACGCATTCTAGATCTATTTGGTATCTCATGAATCCCATCGTAACTAACCGGCTTCAAAAGAAGTTGGGCTATACTTTTCAACAGCAGGAGCTGTTATTGCAGGCATTGACTCATCGCAGTGCCAGCAGCAAACATAATGAACGTCTTGAGTTTTTGGGTGACTCAATTCTGAGTTTCGTTATTGCCAATGCGCTGTATCACCGCTTCCCGCGGGTTGATGAAGGCGACATGAGCCGTATGCGCGCGACTTTGGTGCGCGGAAATACGTTGGCTGAAATGGCACGCGAATTCGATTTGGGTGAGTGCCTGCGCCTTGGGCCGGGCGAGCTAAAAAGCGGCGGTTTCCGTCGTGAGTCTATTTTAGCCGATACCGTAGAAGCTCTGATTGGCGGCATTTTTCTGGATAGCGATATCCAAACGATTGAACGACTGATCTTGGATTGGTACCGTTCACGTCTGGATGAAATTAGTCCAGGCGATAAGCAAAAAGACCCTAAAACGCGCCTGCAAGAATTCTTGCAAGGACGCCACCTGCCGTTGCCATCTTATTTGGTCGTGCAGGTTCGTGGCGAAGCACACGATCAGGAATTTACTATTCACTGTCAGGTCAGCGGACTGAGCGAACCGGTTATCGGTGTTGGCTCAAGTCGCCGTAAGGCCGAGCAGGCAGCCGCTGAACAAGCGCTGAAACAGCTGGAGCTTGAATGAGCGAAGAAACAACTTATTGCGGATTTATCGCCATCGTTGGTCGTCCCAACGTTGGCAAATCGACACTCCTGAACCAATTATTGGGGCAGAAGATTTCGATTACCTCGCGTAAGCCACAAACGACCCGTCACCGTATTATGGGCATCCACACCGAAGGGCCCTATCAGGCTATCTACGTGGACACCCCGGGTCTGCATATCGAAGAAAAACGTGCCATCAACCGTTTGATGAACCGTGCAGCAAGCAGCTCTATCGGTGACGTAGAACTTGTTATTTTCGTGGTTGAAGGTACTCATTGGACTGCCGACGACGAAATGGTGGTGAATAAGCTGCGCGATCTGAAAGCGCCGGTGATTTTAGCCATCAATAAAGTCGATAACGTTCAGGATAAGGCTGCTCTGCTGCCGCATATTCAATTCCTGAGTGAGCAGATGAACTTTATGGACGTGGTTCCAATCTCTGCGGAGAAAGGCACTAACGTTGATACTATCGCGAGCATCGTTCGTAAAAAACTGCCGGAAGCGATTCATCACTTCCCGGAAGAGTATATTACTGACCGTTCACAGCGCTTTATGGCCTCAGAAATCATCCGTGAAAAACTGATGCGCTTCTTAGGTGAAGAACTGCCGTATTCCGTCACCGTTGAAATTGAACGCTTCGTCTCGAACGACCGCGGCGGATACGATATCAACGGTCTGATTCTGGTTGAACGTGAAGGCCAGAAGAAGATGGTTATCGGCAATAAAGGCTCTAAGATCAAGACTATTGGTATCGAAGCTCGCCAAGACATGGAAGCCATGTTTGAAGCTAAGGTTCATCTTGAGCTGTGGGTTAAGGTTAAATCCGGTTGGGCAGACGACGAACGTGCGCTGCGCAGCTTGGGTTATGGTGAAGATCTCTAAGAGATCGCGCCTATGGAAGGTTGGCAACGCGCATTTGTTTTGCACGGGCGTCCTTACAGTGAAACCAGTCTTTTATTAGACTTGTTCACTGAAGGGCATGGGCGTGTACGTCTGCTAGCAAAAGGCGCTCGCAGTAAACGTTCTAGCCTTAAAGGCGCGTTACAACCTTTCACGCCTCTTCTGGTTCGCTGGGGCGGCAAAGGGGAAGTCAAAACCCTGCGAAATGCCGAGCCCGTTTCGCTTGGACTACCGCTTACCGGCATTTCGCTGTATAGCGGTCTGTATGTCAATGAGCTGGTTTCCCGCGTTCTTGAACAGGAAACCAACTACTCTTCGTTATTCTTCGATTATCTCAATTGTCTACAAAATCTGGCGGCGACGGTCGGTTCTCCCGAACATACGCTGCGTGAGTTTGAACTTGCTCTGCTAGGCAATCTTGGCTATGGCATTGATTTTCTGCACTGTGCGGGCAGCGGAGAACCTGTGTCAGATGAGATGACCTACCGCTATCGGGAAGAAAAAGGCTTTATTGCGAGTTTATTAGTCGATCAGCTCAGCTTTACCGGTCGTGACTTAAAAGCACTCGCTGAACGTCGTTTCCCCGATCCAATAACGCTGCGTGCGGCGAAGCGCTTTACGCGCATGGCGCTGAAGCCTTATCTAGGTGGAAAGCCATTGAAAAGTCGCGAACTGTTTCGTCAGTTTGTGGGAAAACGTCCTGTCAAACCAGCTTCTGCTTAAAATCTGACTGTCCCCTTCATCGCCACAATTCTGTCTGGTCTGTTCTTTCGAACTTAGGTGTACACTAGCTTACAGTGAACCGTATTCTGTCCGTTGTCTCTGACCTATAGGCTTTCTAATGAGGATTTGTCATGGCTGATTTACTGTTAGGCGTAAACATCGATCATATCGCAACGCTGCGCAACGCGCGCGGCACTCAGTATCCCGACCCCGTTCAGGCCGCTTTTATTGCCGAACAGGCGGGGGCAGATGGCATTACCGTACATCTGCGCGAAGATCGTCGCCATATCACCGATCGTGATGTGCGTTTGCTGCGCCAAACCATTCAGACGCGCATGAATCTGGAGATGGCTGTTACTGACGAAATGATTGAGATCGCCTGTGAGCTGAAACCTCATTTTTGTTGCTTAGTTCCTGAAAAACGTCAGGAAGTGACAACCGAAGGTGGCTTAGACGTTGCTGGTCAATTGGACAAAATGACGGTTGCCGTTGAGCGTCTAACTCAAGCTGGCATTTTGGTATCCCTGTTTATCGATGCCGATCCGCGCCAGATTGAAGCGGCGGTTAGCGTGGGTGCCCCGTATATTGAAATCCACACTGGCGCATACGCAGACGCTGAAAGTGATTTAAAACGTCAGGCTGAGTTCGAACGCATTGCTCATGCGGCGCGTTTTGCGAGCGAGCGCGGTTTAAAAGTGAACGCCGGTCATGGCCTGACCTATCACAACGTGTTGCCGATTGCGGCATTGCCCGAAATGCATGAGCTAAATATCGGTCACAGTATTATTGGGCGAGCGGTGATGAGCGGATTGCCAGAGGCGGTTAGCGCAATGAAACAACTGATGTTGGAAGCGCGTCGCTAATGGCTGTTTTAGGCTTGGGTACCGATATTGTCGAAATTTCTCGAATTGAGGCGGTGGTTGCTCGCAGCGGCGACCAAATGGCAAAACGTGTGCTAGCTCCCGCGGAATGGGAGCAATACCTTTCTCATCAGCAGAAAATTCGCTATCTCGCCAAACGCTTCGCGGTAAAAGAAGCCGCCGCGAAGGCATTTGGCACGGGGATCCGCAACGGGCTGGCCTTTGCCCAATTCGAGGTTTACAACGATGCGCTCGGTAAGCCTGTATTGCGCTTACACGGCCGTGCGGCTGAGCTTGCGCAAGAGATGGGGATTACCTCTATTCATGTCTCATTGGCCGACGAGCGGCGCTATGCCTGCGCTACGGTGATCGTTGAAGGGTAAGCTTCTTCATTTTCACTAGGCATGTGAAGAGCGAGCCTAGTGAGTGAAATAGCGGTAATGCCCTTTTATTTTCCAAGAAAACAAAACATCTTCAATTTGTGCGCCTGCACCGATGTTGTGCACCACTAAAGGGGTGCCGGTAGGAGAACGTTTGCTGCTGACAATACCGATATGGGCAAGACCATTATCTAAACGCCACGAAACGATATCGCCGGGCAGGTAATCTTTAGCAAGCTGGGTGATGGGCTGGCTCATCTTATGACGTTGGAAATAGAATTCCAGATTTGGCACACGCCGCTGGTCGATATTGACATCGGGCTTTTTGAGCTGCCAAAGATGAGGATAAGCGGCAAAATTGCTTTTCATATCTTGATGGAGTAGCTGCTGTAAATCGTTCCCTTGCTCTCGTAGTGCACGAACCACAACATCGGAGCATACGCCGCGAATTATAGGGACATCCCCACCAGGATAATCTAAAGAAGTGTACGAGGGATCGTAGTAAAGTGTTTTTCCGACCTGTTTTTCAGCGCCCTGCGCAAGCGCAAGGTTGTGAGGTGTCACCGCCTGCGCAGCTGATTGCTGGGAATCAACGTGAGAAGGTGCCATCGTTGACAACGTTGACGTGAATGCGTTGCTAACAAATAACGATGTCGCTGCCAGCGTTGCAACTTGCAATGCCGTTTTCATTCCATAGCGTATGCTCATGCCTAAATCCCTTTGGCTATCGTTTAAACTCCCACGCTTTATGTGTGGAGTTTTGCCGTTGCAGCTTGCTCTACGTTAGCGATCTCGTCAAGCAACTCCATCCACTCGGGCTCTAGGTCACCCACGGCAATTTGATGGCGTAGCTGCTGTTCTATATAACGACATAACCGCTTCAAACGGGGTAAACCGCTGTAGCTACAGCTTCCATGCAGTTTATGGATAACGTCTACAATAGAGGCGTCTTGATTACCGTTGAGTGCCGCTTCAACCTGCGTTTTTACCTGCGGCAGGAATTCCAGCAGCATCTGCAACAAATCACGGGCTAAATCTTCTTTGTTAGCGGCTTGTCTGAGCGCCATATCCCAATCAAGAGTGAGATCGCTATCGGCTTCTATTACCGGCATTGATATCATTTCGTCTTGGGTTTCAGGATTACGATAATAGCGAGCCAGCAGTTGGCGCAGCATATTCTCATCGATAGGTTTGGCCAGATAATCATCCATTCCAGCGCGAAGTAGGCGCTCACGCTCACCGTTAATCGCATGAGCGGTAACGGCAATAATCGGGGTATCGATATAACGTGGAAGTTTTCGAATCAGCTCGCTGGTACGGATGCCATCCATTTCTGGCATCTGTATATCCATTAGGATGATATCCAGACGATGTTCCTTCGCTTTGGCAATAGCTTCTTCGCCGCTGTTGCAGAGAATGGTTTGCTCAACCAGTTCGCCAAGCAGGGCACCAATAAGCTTCAGATTTGCTGGATTATCATCGACCGCCATCACGGAAAGCGGAAGACGCTCAACGTTGTGCTCTATTACGACGGGAGCTCGCTTAGGCAGGCTGTTATCTAGCAGAATGGGCAGCAGCCGATTACTTGTCAGAGGTTTGGATAAGCAGCTTCGAATACCTCTCATTTTCAGCTCATCGCTATCTAGCAGCGTATGGCTCGGCATAGCCAGAATGACGCGATCGGCTAAAGAAAGGGCTGTTCGCAACTTTTCCTCACCCTGTGAATCATGCGAGGTAAAGTTAACCGGTAGACCAACGAGGAGAATATCGTAATGAGAGTCAGGAATAACCTGAGCGAGCAGCGGGCTATAGCTCACTTCAAGCGGCGTGGCCTGTAACAAATCCAATGTGCATTGTGCCGCCACAGGGTTTGATTCGATATACAGCAGCTTTTGCCCGGCCAGCCGCTGCATAGGGAAATGGCTCTGCGGTGCATTATGGTTCAGCTCTAGCTGGATATGGAACCAGAAAGTGGAGCCTTTATTGGGTTGGCTATGGAAGCTAATATCGCCGCCCATTTCATTAACCAATTTTTGCGTAATGACCAAACCTAAACCGGTTCCGCCGTGGCGACGAGAAATGCTGGCATCCGCCTGACGAAATGCTTGGAATAACTGTGATTGCTGGCGTTCTGAAATCCCTATACCGGTATCATGCACGAGCACTTCTAACTCAACCTGATGGGGCGTTGCGCTGCGCAGCTCAACGCGAATGTCGATATTGCCTTTCTCGGTAAATTTAATGGCATTGCCAAGTAAGTTAGTAAGGACTTGCTGTATACGCATTGGGTCGCCAATAACGTGCTCAGGAACGTCATTGCGAATATTCAGCGTGAGTTCAATCCCTTTCTCGTGCGCGCTAGGGGCAAGCAGTACGGTGACCTCATCCACGGTTTCACGCAGTAGGAAAGGTATGTGCTCCAAGACCAGTTTTCCAGCTTCCAGCTTCGAGAAGTCCAACACGTCGTTGATGATGGTAAGAAGATTGTTCGCGGATCGTTCGATGGTCTGTAAGTAATCGCTTTGCGTCGCATTGAGTGGTGTTTTGAGAACCTGACGGGTAAAGCCAATAACCCCGTTGAGCGGTGTGCGCAGCTCATGTGACATATTTGCCAGAAACTCGGATTTAATTCTTGCCGCTTCCTGTGCGCGCTTTTTGGCGAGATCCAATTCAACGTTTTGTATTTCCATCTGTTCCAGCGTTTCGCGCAGGTCAGACGTTGCCTGATCGATATTTTGCTGCATCTCTTCGTGGTAAGCCGTGAGCGACATCGCCATAGAGTTAATACCGTTCTTGAGCATATCAAGCTCGCCCAGCATGTGCCCTTCAACGCGACTGTCCAACTGCCCTCGTCGAATGCGGTCAACGGTGTTAACCATATTACGAATTGGCCCAGTCACATCGCGCATTAAGCGGTAGGCAAACAGCAGCGCGATACACATACATATCACCAGCAATAACGTGGCAACGAAGACCTCTTTGTATTGCTGTAAGCGCACAGAACGGAGATCCAGTTCGATGGCGATATAGCCAAGATGAGGATTTTCGGCGCTGGTGGCATCAATGAATCGATCTTCAGAAATAATCGGTGTGCGTAGAATCAACGAATCCCCATGCTTAGACAGCATCAGGTCGTTCGGCATCGGCACCCCTTTGGGGAGCTGGAGCAGAGAATAGTTATGATGATAGTTCGAGGTGACGAACAGATCGTTGTTGTCGTCAAACACCGCGATGGATCGCACGATATCTGAATGGCGACGATGTAATAACCCAATGAGCTGACGCACCGATTCGCGACTGCGGAAGGTCATGCCGTATTCGCTAGCGACAGCGAGGGGTTCTATGATACTGGAACCGGAATCAACCAACTGTCCTTGTAACTCATTGTATCTATGAACAACGAAGAAGGTACTGAGTAGCAAACCAATCAATAACGTGGGGGCTAGAATCAGTATCATCATGCGCGCGCGCAGGCTGTATTTGGTCATGTGGGTCCAATGTGGGAGAATTGGTGGCAGATATCATTCTTAGCAAAAGCTAAACCAAACAACGAATCGGCAGAACATGGCTCAATTTTACTCTCCGGGGCGCCGCATGGCGACCCGACAAACGATAACTGTGACAGCAAACGACCTTGACCCCTTTGGTCAGGGCGTTGCGCGCCACAATGGTAAGGCTATTTTCGTTCCAGGCCTTTTGCCCAGTGAGCAGGCTGAAATCACCCTCACCGAAGATAAAAAGCAGTTTGCACGCGCTAAAGTGAAGCGGTTACTCACTCGCAGCCCAGAGCGTGTTAAGCCGCGCTGTCCTCACTTCGGCGTATGTGGTGGCTGCCAACAACAGCACGCCAGTGTTCCACTTCAGCAGCAAAGCAAATCAGCGTCTTTACAACGTCTCATTATCCGCGAAACCGATGTCAATATCATACCAGAATCAGTGATTAGCGGACCAGAATACGGCTATCGTCGCCGAGCACGCTTAGGTTTGCAATTCTTATCCAAGCAACAGCAGCTGGTTATGGGGTTTCGTCAGGCGGGGTCTAATGATTTAGCCCCTGTAAAAGAATGCCCAATTTTGGTACCCGCGCTGGCATCACTCTTGCAACCGTTGCAGGCGTGCTTGGCGGGAATGAAAGCGGTACGTCGTTTAGGGCATGCGGAATTAGTGCATGCGGATAACGGCTGCTTGCTGGTATTGCGACATCTTGAGGCACTGAAAGAGCAGGACTTAGCGCGATTGCACGAATTTGGTGCGCAGCATGATGTGATGGTCTACCTTCAGGGCAACGAAGGTGAATTGGTTAAGTTGTGCGGTGAATCGCCGTTTTATCAGATAGACGGACTACGCTTATTTTTTAGCCCTCGAGATTTTATTCAGGTCAATGATGCGATTAATCAGCAGATGGTTGCACAGGCGTTGGAATGGCTGGATGTAAAATCTACCGATCGCGTTTTGGATTTGTTCTGCGGCATGGGGAACTTCACATTACCGTTAGCAAAACGCGCAAAACAGGTCGTTGGTGTAGAAGGTGTTGCTACGCTGGTGGAAAATGGTCTGTATAATGCTCATATCAATGCGCTGAATAATGTCGAATTCTTCCAGCACAATCTGGAGGAGGATGTTACTCGCCAGCCATGGGCTAAACTTGGGTTCGAAAAAGTCTTACTGGATCCCGCTCGTGCGGGGGCCGCTGGTGTGATGACCCACATTGTAAAGCTGGCACCGGAAAAAGTGGTGTATGTTTCATGTAACCCCACCACGCTTGCGCGTGACAGCAAAGTTTTAATCGCCGCGGGCTATCGAATGGAACGCGTGCGAATGCTGGATATGTTTCCCCACACGGGGCATTTAGAGTCGATGGCGCTGTTTGTTGCGTCTTAATCGTCTCAAGTTGATGAGTAGAAGGGAGAGGATATGGTTGCGGTAAGAAGTGCCCATCTGAATACGGCTGGTGAATTTGCCCTCGATGAGTGGGTGAAGAGCCTGAATCTGTCGAACCAGCAGTCGTGTGAGCGTCTTTCTGCAACTTGGCGTTATTGTCAGCAAAAAACAGCCGATCACCCTGACGCCGCGCTATTGCTGTGGCGTGGGGTCGAGATGGTGGAAATCCTTTCTACGCTCAGTATGGATAACGATAGCATGCGCACCGCGCTGCTGTTTCCACTGGTGGAAGCCAACGTTATTGACCGCGAGACGGTGGAAGAGGACTTCGGCAAAGAGATCACCAACCTTGTGCACGGCGTGCTGGAAATGGACGCCATTCGGGCGCTAAAAGCGACGCAGAATGACTCTGGCGCGTCTGAGCAAGTGGATAATATTCGCCGTATGTTGTTGGCGATGGTTGAAGATTTCCGCTGCGTGGTCATTAAGCTGGCAGAGCGTATTGCGCATCTACGTGAAGTGAAAGATGCACCGGAAGAAGAGCGCGTTTTAGCCGCTAAAGAGTGTTTTAATATCTATGCGCCGCTGGCCAACCGTTTAGGTATCGGGCAGTTAAAATGGGAGCTGGAGGATTTCTGCTTCCGTTATCTTCATCCTGACGAGTACAAGAAAATCGCTAAGCTGTTGCATGAGCGCCGCATCGATCGCGAGCAGTTCATCGACAACTTTGTGGAAGCCCTGCGTAAAGAAATGGCCAAAGAGGGCGTAAAAGCCGAAATCTATGGCCGACCAAAGCATATCTATAGCATCTGGCGCAAAATGCAGAAAAAGGCGTTGGCGTTTGATGAGTTGTTTGACGTCCGCGCGGTGCGCATTGTGGTCGAGAGACTACAGGATTGCTACGCGGCATTGGGGATAGTGCATACTCACTATCGTCATTTGCCGAACGAGTTCGATGACTACGTGGCTAACCCAAAACCTAACGGCTATCAATCGATCCATACCGTCGTTTTAGGGCCGAGAGGGAAGACGCTTGAGATCCAGATCCGTACGCGTCAGATGCATGAAGATGCGGAGTTGGGCGTTGCGGCACACTGGAAATACAAAGAAGGACCTCAGGCTGCGGGGCGTTCTGGTTACGAAGGCCGTATTGCATGGCTGCGTAAACTGATTGCATGGCAAGAAGAGATGGCTGATTCCGGTGAAATGCTGGATGAGGTTCGTAGCCAGGTCTTCGACGACCGCGTATATGTGTTTACGCCAAAAGGTGACGTGGTTGATCTGCCGGCGGGTTCAACGCCGCTGGACTTTGCTTATCACATCCACAGCGATGTGGGACACCGCTGTATTGGTGCAAAAATCGGTGGGCGTATCGTACCCTTTACCTACCAGCTCCAAATGGGGGATCAGGTCGAAATCATCACCCAGAAGCAGCCTAACCCAAGTCGTGACTGGTTAAATCCGAATCTGGGGTATGTCACCACCAGCCGTGGGCGGGCAAAAATCCACAACTGGTTCCGCAAGCAAGATCGCGATAAAAACATTCTTGCTGGGCGTCAAATTCTTGATGATGAATTAGAGCGCTTAGATATCAGTTTGAAAGAGGCAGAGAAGCTGCTGATCCCTCGCTATAACGTCAACTCAATGGATGAGGTATTGGCGGCAATCGGCGGTGGTGATATTCGCGTTAACCAAATGGTTAACTTCTTGCAGGGCAAAACTAACAAGCCAAGTGCAGAAGAAGCAGACCGTGAAGCGCTTAAGCAACTGACGCAAAAAGGTCAGTCTCAGTCGCGTAGTGATAAAAGTAGTGGGCGGGTGGTCGTTGAAGGGGTCGGCAACCTGATGCACCATATTGCGCGCTGCTGCCAGCCAATTCCAGGAGATGAAATCATTGGTTTCATCACTCAGGGGCGGGGCATTTCGATTCACCGTTCGGATTGCGACCAGCTTAACGAACTGCGCTCACACGCGCCTGAACGTATCATTGATGCCGTTTGGGGAGAAAGCTACTCAAGTGGTTACTCTCTTGTTGTGCGTGTGATGGCTAACGACCGCAGCGGTTTACTGCGTGATATCACGACCATTCTGGCGAATGAAAAGGTCAATGTGTTAGGTGTAGCCAGCCGCAGCGATACCAAAAAGCAGCTAGCCACAATAGATATGGATATTGAGATTTATAATCTACAGGTGCTAAGCAGAGTGCTGGCTAAGCTTAACCAACTACCCGATGTCATTGATGCTAGACGTTTACATGGTGGGAAAGCGGATAAGTAATCATGTGATGGGGCGGCATGGATGCCGCCTTATTTATATTAGGATAATTCTCTCGCCAGCATCTTCTCGCTAATAAAAATAACGATTCCTTATTAGACTGTTAATTCCCTGCATGTTAGCCATCTAAAATGTTATGCGTAGTCATATTCCTAATAACATAAAATAACAATATTTTAGGAATCATCCTAAATTGGGATAACTAAATTATGCTTAATTGGATAATTATATCAACCTACATTATGATCAGGTTCTTATTTGATGTGCATGATTTTTACATCCTGCATTAAGAGAATAATCCTACTCAGTGAAGGTGCTCATGAGAGAATTCTGGTTTAGCTTATGAGTTCAGATAATTTCTTTTTTCGACTAATAAGCCAAAGGCAAGATGTTATTACGGTAATGCTGTTTGTCATCAGTGCAGCTTGCTTTACTCTTTTCTACTGCAAAACGGAAACAACGGTAAATCAAATAGAGTTTCTGCTGAAGCTTTCAAACGCACGAAGTGACTTTATTTCTCTTGCTGCCTCATCTTTCAATAACATGGAGGATAGAGCAAATAACGAACAGCTCAAAGAGAGCGAACGCAAAGCATTACAGCTCAGCTATTCAAACTATATTAATTTGCTGCATGAGTATGAAATTCCTGAAAAACTCAAAGAAAGCGAAGAGATCACCTCTAATAAGTTATTAAATCATGTTACATCAGGCAAGGGCGGTAACGAGAATATCATTGAGTTCCCTCAAAACACCCAGTGTTTTAGGATATTAATAGAAGAGTCACTGTGTGATATTGAATCAGCGTTTCATTGGAAATTAATACTATTGATAATGATTCCGTTCTTGATTTCAATCGTTCGTACTTTGCATGGTCTTTATTATATTGATGTTTTCGAAAAGTTGAACAAAGACTACTATATTGATTATTTAACAAAGGCCTATAATCGAAGATACATACCAAAAATAAAAAAAATTAAGAAATTAAATTATGTGCTGGCCATCGATATCGATAATTTCAAGCATATCAATGACAGTTATGGGCATGACATTGGTGATAAAGCCTTATATAAGTGCACGAAAATTATGCAGCGAAATATCAAGGCAAGTGACATAGTGGTAAGAATGGGAGGCGATGAGTTTTTGGTTTTCCTATTCAACGCTTCGTTACAGGATGCCAAACGTGTCACGACGGAAATTTTGCAAGATATTAACGGAGAAAGCTTGTATATATCAGAGCAGGTTACTGCAAAAATGACGGTTTCTGTTGGCGTCGCTAAATTTACAGACGATATTAACACGACAATGAAACTGGCAGATGTTAACTTATATGAGTCGAAGAGTCGTGGTAAGAAACAGTTCACATTCTGAGCATTAGTTTGCATGATAAAAAATAAATTGGCGTTTATAGAGAACTACTCCCTCAAAACTATCGTCCTATCCGTATTCGTGTTTTTTACGACGTTCATGGTCATATTCATCCTGTATCTCCAATTTCAGCAGGAGAATCACGCTCTCAACCGTATGAGCGAGAAGGTGATTACGTCAAAAGGTGAAACGGTTAAAAGCATGCTTGAGCACTATATTAATGTGCCCAAGCAATCTAATGCTGCGGTTGCAACGTCGCTCAAGGCGATGGATTTTAGTGATCCAAACGATCAAATGCCCGTCATTAAAAGCATGCTGCTACAAACCATGGGGCAAATTTTTTCGGGCGATAAATATCTGAGTATGGTGGCGTTGGGAACTAAGGATGGACACTATATTAGCGTTGGTAGGAATAATGTTACAGATAAAGAATATTTAATTCTAAAGTCGCGAGAAACAAAGGAAAAACTAAATTTTTACAATGGGTTATCTCAGGGCGAGGAGCCTAGGGAAAGCATCGCGAATTACGACGTTAGCCGTAGGCCGTGGTTCTCCTACGTCAATGAAAGTAAGAAGGCTATATGGACAAAAGCCTATCGCGATTTCAATTCAGACAGCGGTATTAGTATTTCTTACAGCTCGCCCGCCTATGACAAAAATAACCACTATATTGGTGTTATCTCTAGCGATCTGCGGCTGAGTCGATTTAGTCGCTACCTGATGGAACTTACTGAGAATGAAAATAACGTTATTTTCATTGTGAATGGTTCTAATCAGATTATCGCGTCTTCTAAAGACGATTTTCTTATCTCTGACACTTCCTTTGGTATTGCCGATCAAGAAGGTGGTGGACTGCTCTCGGTGATGGATTCAAGCGATCCGTTGATTAAGTCAACGGTGAAAATACTCCAAAATAGCCCGAGTGACGTGGAGAGAATAGAGTCTAATGGTTCGATGTTTTTCGGCAAAGTCATGCCTGTCGGTAATAACCTCAATTTGCCAGGCTGGCGCATTGTGATTCTGTCGGCTCAGGATGATTTAACCGGCGACCTTCGCAGTAATCGTATTATCACTATTATTCTCTCCTTTATCATTTTTGCCGTGGGTACCTTGATTGCGGTGAAGTTGCTCACGATGGTAACCAATCCGATATTAGATATTGCCCGACAGGCACCGTTGATTGCGCGCAGAAAGTGGAAGCCGCAGCTCAATAGTCAGGCACAATTTTCTGAAATCAGAGTGCTCAACTCTTCCTTTATGCAAATGTCAGATGAATTAGAAGGTATGTTCCTTAAACTTGAGGAACAGCTCAATATCGATGAAGAAACTAAGCTGATGACGCGTAGAGGATTACAAGGCAAGCTGCGTGAATGCTATGAAGAGCGAAGTGATTTTACTATTGGTTTACTGGCGATTGTCGGACTGAGTAACTTCAACACTATCACCAGTAGTTTAGGTCGCAGATACGGTAAAGATTTTGTTTTACGTTTTATCCATGACTTACAAACTATTTTACCTGCTGGAACTTGGCTGGCTAGAGACGCTGACGAACGTTTTATTATTTGCTATCCAGAAATAAAAACACAGGATTTCTGTTTATCCGAGCAGCACAAATTCGAGCGTTTCTTTAGAGGGATGGATACCGAGCACGACACTGATGGGCAAGTTTATGCAGGGAATACGGGCTTCGTTCATGACGTGATTAGCCCAGAGAATCTTAACGAAAGTATTATGGATGCGCATATCGCATTCAAATTCGCTCGCAGTAAAGGGAATGGCTATAGCATGTTGTTCCACTCGGATATTCGGGCTGAGGAAATCCGTAATATCAATATGCTGCGTCATTTGAAAAGTGCCCTGTCGCTGAACGAGTTTTTCTTGGTGTTCCAACCCATTGTGAGTTTAACCACGCGCAATATTACAGGGGCCGAATGTCTTATTCGTTGGCGAAATGCTGAGCTTGGCATGGTTGGTCCCGATTTGTTTATTCCGCTGGCAGAAGATACTGGGTTCATTGTTCCTTTAGGTGCTTGGGTGATTGAGAGTGCCTGCGCGCAGATAAGCGAAAAGCTGAGTTGCGGCGAGTGGCCAAACGACTTCAAAGTGCATATCAATATTTCGTTGATACAGCTGATGCAGCGCGACTTTATTCATACGCTGTTTAGCACACTGGCGCGCCACAACGTCGCGCCACAGAATATTTCCATTGAGATTACTGAAACCAGTATGATGAAGGAAACCGAAATTCTGACGACCACAATTAGAACAATTCGGGGAATGGGCGTTTCTATATCGATTGATGATTTTGGTTCTGGTTTCTCTAGCCTCTCTTATCTACACAAACTTGAGTTTGATACCTTAAAGATTGATAAAGATTTTGTTAGCGACGTGCTGGAAGACAGTCGCAATGAGTCAATTGTCTCGGCAGTCATCCGCCTTGCCGATGGCTTTAATGTTCCGCTGGTGGCTGAAGGTGTTGAAACGGCTGAGGTTGCGGATAAATTACAGGCCATGGGATGTCAAAAAGCCCAAGGATATTATTTTGCTCGACCGATGCCGCTCAGCGAATGGCCAGACATCGGGAAGACATTGCCATAATGGTGCAGAGGTATGTGTTAGGGCTCAGCTGCCATTATCTTGTATTCAGGCTTGGCACTATTGCGTTTAAGCCTGTTCGCAATAGGCGATGTTAAATTTGCCCTTTGGGCACAACATCGCCGCTAAAGCTCAAGCGCTTTCTATCGGGTTCTTCTTCACACAGCGGCGCGACTTCCCGCATTGTTTCTTGGCATCGAATAACCAGCTCTTGATATTCACGCGTTCCCGCACGCTTCCAACTTAGCTCCTGTTCACCGAGCTCTCGCACCACGCGGGCAGGACTGCCGACGACCAGCTTATTGCCATCAAATTTTGCGGCGGCTTTGACAAATGCGGCGGCACCGACAATGGTATTCTCACCGATATCGGCGCCATCCATGACTACCGCATTCATGCCAACCAGTGCATTACGTCGAATTCGACAGCCATGTAAAATAGCGCCGTGGCCAATATGCCCATCTTCTTCCACGACGGTATCCTGTTGGGGAAAACCGTGCATCACGCAGTTATCTTGAATATTCGCGCCGTCTTGCACCACGATGCGGCCAAAGTCGCCGCGCAAACTGGCATTTGGCCCGATGTAGACGCGTTTGCCAATAATCACATCACCAATCAGCACCGCTGTCGGGTGAACAAAACTGCTGGCGTCGACGACGGGGGTAAGGCCATCAATCTGATACACAGGCATTATTCTTTCTCCTCAGAGTGTAGGGTTTTCTCGCGGCAGTCCGCCAAAGCGGCGGTAATAGGCGGCGGCAGGCTGGGGAAGTTCACCGATTGTCGTTTCTGTTTTTTCACTCACATAGCGGGTCGCCTGAGAGTCAACACGTTGATAAATATTAATACACAGGTTGCGCGCAATTTGGCCTTCCCATTGATTGGGCAAAAGGGCATCTGGCAATAAAGGATCTTTAAGCACTACGCGGCGATAGTAGTGGATCAGCAGCAGTCGCAGTTGGAAACAGCGTTCCGGCGTGAGCTCCTCTTCTGTTGCGTCGCGAAGCAGAGCCATTAATGGACGGAACGAAGTAATAAATTCGTGATAATACTCAGCCACTTCGTTCAGGGACCAACTGGTTGAAACCAGCTCTTTGAGGCTTTGTTCTGAGCGGTTATAGGGATAATCAGCGCGGAAATAAATGGTAGATTCGCTGGCGTTTAGCTCACCTAACATGGCGGGAACGTCATTTTGCTCACGTGCAGGTGCGGCCATCAGCGTTGCGTTCATTTGGCCAAAACCGAGCCAGCTCAGCGCTTTTTTCAGCCTCACACGCTCGGTTTTACTCGCCATCTCGAGCAACAATAAATCCCACTGACCGTCCCACGCAGGCTGTTCACTAAGATAGATTTTACTTTCGGCGTGGCGAAATTGATTCATGCCGCGCTCCGTTACTCGGTAATAGCTACGGCGGCCTATTTTCTCAACGTCTAGCCAGCCCTCTTTTTGCAGGCGAAAAACCGAGGTACGGACAAAGCGGTCCCCAAAGCCTAGCGGTTCGAGTAATGCACTCAGGCTCCCTAACCAGACCTCTCCTCCTCGATGGCTCAGCGCATCACCATAAAGAGAGATAATCAGGGAGGTGCCGCTGATCGGCTGAGCATCCAGCGCATGACGGATAAATTCGTCAATTTTATGTTCCATTATTTTCCACCGGTCAGTATTTGATGTGTCATCACAGTAGCATAACCGGATGAAAAATTGTGGCGCTATTGAGAATCCCTCAGCCCCCAAACACGAGGGGCTGAGGGTCATCACTCAGCGCTGGCGGCAATCTACAACGCGCACTGCTTTTCCTTCCGAACGCGGAATGTCACCGCAGTTAACGATGCTCACCTGTGTACTCACGCCGACCATCGATTTGATATGATGGCGGAGTTGATGGCAGATATCGCACCGTTGATCGTGATTGAGTACGTTAGGTTCTTTCAGCTCAACTTTCACCGAAAGGTTATCCAGATTACCTTTGCGAGTGACTTCCAATTGATAATGTGGCGATAGCTCGCGGAATTTCATTATTTGTTCTTCGAGCTGAGACGGGAATACGTTGACGCCGCGAATGATCAACATGTCGTCGGATCGACCGGTGATCTTATCCATACGACGCATGTGACGCGCGGTTCCCGGCAGCAAGCGAGTCAGATCTCGCGTACGGTAGCGGATCACCGGCATTGCTTCTTTGGTCAGGGTGGTGAAGACGAGTTCGCCAGCTTCGCCATCGGGTAGCACTTGGCAGCTGTCTGGATGGATGATCTCTGGGTAGAAATGATCTTCCCAGATCGTCGGCCCATCAGTATATTCAGCGCATTCCATCGCGACGCCCGGCCCCATCACCTCAGACAAACCATAAATATCAAGCGCCTTAATACCCATGCGGGTTTCAATTTCAGTGCGGAGAGAATCAGTCCAGGGTTCAGCGCCAAATATGCCCAAGCGTAGGGAGCAGCCGCGAGCATCACCACCCATTTTTCGCTCGAGTTCATCGATTAATGTCAGGCAGTAAGACGGGGTTACCATAATCACGTCAGGTTTAAAATCGAGGATCAACTGGGCCTGTTTTTCTGTCTGCCCGCCGGACATGGGGATTACGGTCGCGCCAAGACGTTCTGCACCATAATGCGCTCCCAGACCGCCGGTAAACAGACCATAGCCATAGGCAACGTGGATTTTATCCTTCGCCGTTGCGCCTGCCGAACGTAGGCTGCGAGCCACAATATCCGCCCAGTTGTCGATATCCTGTTGGGTATAACCCACCACCGTAGGGCGTCCGGTTGTTCCTGAGGAGGCGTGTACGCGTACCACTTGTTCCATCGGCACCGCAAAGGTGTCGAAAGGATAGTTGTCACGAAGATCCTGTTTAGTGGTGTACGGAAATTTTGCAATATCGCTCAACTGCTGGAAATCGTCAGGGTGAACGCCAGCGGCGTCAAATTTACGTTTGTACATCGGCACATTGTTATAGGCGTGATGCAGCGTCCATTTCATACGCTCAAGCTGTAACGCTTGAATCTCATCACATGAAGCAAATTCAATCGGGTCAATGTGCGGTAAAGGTTTAGTCATGTGGCCATTCCTAATCGTCATATTATTAGTATTGAACAGCTCTCGCAGACTCTGAGTTGTAGGGAACAGAGAGGGAGAGATCAGACACGCTCTATAATCATGGCGATGCCTTGCCCTACGCCGATGCACATAGTGCAAAGAGCGTAACGACCGCCGCGCCGTTCCAGTTCAAAAGTGGCTGCTAGCGCTAAACGCGCGCCGCTCATGCCCAGAGGATGCCCCAGAGCAATGGCGCCACCGTTTGGGTTTACGTGCTCGGCATCATCAGGCAGACCAAGCTGGCGCATGACGGCCAGCGACTGCGCGGCAAAAGCCTCATTTAGCTCAATCACATCCATTTGATTAAGGCTTAACCCCGCTAACTCTAAGACTTTGCGTGTGGCAGGAAGAGGGCCGATACCCATAATGCGCGGCTCTACGCCACAGGTTGCGGTCGCGACGATACGTGCTCGCGGCGTTAACCCCTGCGTATGCGCCATCGATTCGGAAGCCACAATCAGTGCAGCTGCACCGTCGTTGACTCCAGATGCATTGCCTGCAGTCACGCTGCCCGGCATTCGGAATGGTGTTTTTAGTTTTTGCAGTTGTTCAAACGTGGTTTCAGGACGCGGATGTTCATCCTGAGTGAAGCGAATCTCGGTGCCTTTTTTCCCTTTCAGGATCACAGGAACAATTTCTTGAGCGAATACGCCGGCAGCCTGTGCGGTGGCCGTCCGTTGCTGGCTACGTAGTGCGAAAGCGTCCTGATCGTCACGGCTGATATTGAACTGTGCGGCGACATTTTCGGCCGTTTCCGGCATTGAATCGATCCCGAATGCGCCTTGCATCAGAGGATTAACAAAACGCCATCCGATAGTGGTATCGAAAATCTGTGCTTGGCGGCTAAAGGCACTGTCAGCCTTACCCATCACTAGCGGTGCACGAGTCATCGATTCCGCACCGCCAGCCAGCATGAGCTGCGCGTCGCCAGCTTTGATGCTGCGAGCGGCAAATGCCAGCGCATCAAGGCCAGAGCCGCATAGTCGGTTGATAGTGGAGCCGGAAACCGTCTGCGGCAAACCTGCTAATAACGCGGCCATACGTGCTACGTTGCGGTTATCTTCTCCCGCCTGATTAGCACAACCCAAGATCACATCGTCTACGCATGTCCAATCTAGCGACGGATAACGAGCCATAAGTGCCTGAAGTGGGATTGCAGCCAAATCATCCGCGCGCAGGTTCGCTAGCGCACCGGCGTAACGGCCTATCGGGGTGCGAACGCCGTCGCAGATAAAAGCCTGACTCATGGCTGTTCTCCTTGCAGTTCTAGAAGGGGATGTCCAAGACGGTGCGCACGACCACGGAACCACGCTACGGTTTTGCCGTCCTGATTTGTGATTTCAACATCGTATAAGCCAGTTTTTTTACCTTGATGACGCACTTCTGCGCAGGCGGTTAGACGATCGCCGCTAAAGCCCGGTCGGATGAAATCAATGGTGCATCCGGAAGCAACGGCGGCAAGACCTTGGCTGTTGCATGCATAGGCAAAAGCGGTGTCGGCAAGGCTGAATAACTGCCCGCCGTGGCAGGTCTGATGGCCATTAAGCATATTTGGCATAATCGTCATGCTGACTTGAGCAAAGCCGCTGTCGATACGGTCGATGGTCATACCCATCGCCTGTGCGCAGGTATCGTGGGTAAACATCTGCTCGGCACAACGCTGTGCCAACTGAGCGGGAGAGAGAGCGTTCATGGGATGAGATCCTGAGTTGCCGAGAAAGAGAGCGAAACGTAGCCCGCCGCTAATTGACGTAATAACGATGTTGGACGGTAGCGAGGCTCGGCATAGAAGACATTTAGGTTTTCTAGCGTGGCGAGGATGTGCTGCCATCCGAGTTGTTGGCCCCAAGCCAGCGGTCCGAGCGGATAATTCACGCCACGGCACATAGCTAAATCGAGGTCTGCAGCGCTGGCGATCCCTTTATTCAGAGCGTCTAACGCCTCGTTACACAGCATGGCGACGGTACGTAACGTCAGCAGCGCCGGATAATCGGGCAGCACAATCACGTTCTTGCCTAGTGACTGTAAGAAGCGAATCACCAACGCAGTTTGCGCAGCCGTATTACAGCTGGCTGCACTGATGGTGATGGCTGACGCTTGCTGATAGTTCGCTGAGAGATCGAACTGAACCACAGGTGTTCTCATTTCTTCGGCAACTTCAGAACTTAATTTACCTTTTGATAACATAAATGTAACTTCATCGAGGCGTAAAAAAGGCGCTGATTCAGCACTCTCTTTCTGTTCTTCAATGGCGATCCCATTTTGTTGCAACAGCGCCGCAAAATGAGGTAGAGAAGACCAACGTCCATGGGCGGTAATTCGCTGTGGTAAAGGGCCGTTTTCGATGCTGGAGAATGCCGGCAGTTCCTGCGTAGCGGCGCTATCGTAGCGGTAAAATCCGCGACCGCTTTTGCGCCCTAAATGACCCGCGTTGACTAATTCCTGTTGTACTAAAGAGGGTTGAAAACGGGGGTCATAGCCAAAGGCGCGAAATACCGATTCAGTTACGGCGTAATTCACATCGTGGCCAATCAAATCGGTGAGCTGCAAGGGGCCCATGGCAAATCCACCGGCATCGCGCAGAGCGGCATCCAGCGTGACAGGAGAGGCAACCTGTTCCTCTAACGCACGGAGCGTTTCTGCATAAAAAGGACGTGCTACACGGTTAACAATAAAGCCTGGGGCAGACCGACATATCACCGGCTGTTTTTTCCATGCCACAGCGATTTGCTGCAATAGATTGAGCGTTGTTTGCGCCGTTTCCAGCCCCCGCACGATCTCAACTAACTTCATCACTGGGGCAGGGTTAAAGAAGTGCAGTCCAGCCACACGCTGTGGATGCTTAAGCGCGCTGGCGATAGCGGTAATCGAAAGCGAAGAGGTATTACTGGCAAATAGCGTTTGTTGTGAACAGATCGCTTCTAGATCGCGGAATAGGCTTTGCTTAACGTCCAAACGCTCGGCGATAGCTTCGATTGCCAAGGCGCATGGTGCTAATTCAGTGAGCGCGGTAACCACCTGAATGCGTTCTAGCAATTGTTCGGTGTCATTGGCATCGGCTTTGCCTGCCTCGACGCGCTGGCGTAGCCGTTGTTGCAATGCAGCAAGCGCCCGCGTTGAGGCTTCGACATTGACGTCAAACAGCAACACGCTATGCCCAGCAGCGGCTGCTACTTGAGCAATACCGATTCCCATGGTTCCTGCGCCAATAACGGCAACGGGGCCTTGAAGGAGAAAAGAAGACATGCTTATTTCCCCTTAAATTCAGGCTGACGTTTTTGGAAAAAGGCGCTTACACCTTCGCGATAATCTTCGCTGCGTCCCCCAAGGCGTTGTAGATCGCGTTCTAAATTGAGCTGTTGATCTAGGGTATTGGTGGCGGCGCTGTACATCGCTTTTTTAATCAATCCCAAACCATAGGTCGGCTGTGTCGCAAGGCGTTGAGCCAGTTCTTGGGTGTGGGCGGCCAACGCTTCAGACTCGACCACCTGCCAGATCATTCCCCATTCCAACGCCTGTTGGGCACTGATTTTATCGCCTAACAGCGCCATCCCCATGGCGCGAGCATGACCCGCTAAACGGGGTAGGAACCAACTGCCACCGGAGTCTGGAACTAAGCCCAAACGGCAAAAAGACTGAATAAAACTGGCGTTGTTGCTCGCAATGACGATATCGCAGGCCAGTGCAATGGCGGCACCCGCCCCAGCGGCTACGCCGTTCACGGCGCAAACGATCGGCTTTGGTAGGGCTGTCATACGGCGGATCAGCGGGTTATAAAAACGTTCAACAGACAGGCCAAGATCGGGTGCGGCTTGTTCCACGCTGACGTTGCGATCGTTAAGATCTTGCCCAGCGCAGAAGCCGCGACCGGCACCGGTCAATAATACGCAACGCACGCTTTCATCTCGTTCGGCTATTTTTAGTGCGACGCTGAGCTGACCGTGCATTTCATCGTTGAAGCTGTTTAAACGATCGGGACGATTCAAGGTGATCGTGAGAACGCCCGCCTCAATGTGAGTCAAAACCATGTTTTCTATTTCTATTGAAGAGGTCATAGGGCTAGCGTCCTTTAAATTTTGGTGAACGTTTTGCAAAAAAGGCCGCAATGCCTTCGGCGCGATCTTCTGTGCCTGACAGAGAAACAAACAGCTGACGTTCAAGATTAAGACCCTGAGTGAGCGTAGTTTCTTGGGCTGCTTTTAGTGCTGATTTCGCGGCACGCAGCGCCAGTGGAGACTGTTGGCTAATGCGTGTGGCGATCTGTTGGGCGCGTTCTAACGTCAGTTCGGTAACGCAAATTTCGCTAACCAGCTTTGAATCCATCGCTTGTTGCGCGTTAATCGCTTCACCAGTGAGGACCATTTGGGATGCGAGAGATTTCCCGACGCTGCGCAATAAACGCTGAGTGCCACCTGCGCCGGGGATAAGCCCCAGCGTGATTTCCGGTAGGCCAAAGCGTGCGTTTTCTCCGCAGATTACGATGTCGCAGGCCAGCGCCAGCTCACAGCCTGCGCCAAGCGCATAGCCATTGACTGCGGCGATAATCGGTTTGTTGATGGTGTTGAAACGCTGCCAAACCAGAGGGCGTTGGTCGATGATTGCGCTGGCAACCGTCTGCTGCTGGAGCTCGCGTAAATCGGCACCGGCGGCGAAACAGTGCTCAGAGCCGGAGATGACAACCGCGCCGATACTTTCATTGCGATCGGCCGTTTCTAAGTGCTGAACTAAGAGCTCGAGGAATTCGGTGCTAAGGGCATTGCGTGCCTCTGGTCGATTAAGCGTCAGAGTTAATACGCGTTGCTGCTGGTGGCTTAAGATCCAATCGTTATTCATCGGTTTTCCTCAGACGTCGAAGTCGAGAACCACGCCGTCGCCTTTTGGCCACGACTGGCAACTGAGGATGTAACCGGCGGCGAGCTGATCGGGTTCCAAGCTGTAGTTAACGGCCATCTCCACTTCGCCGGCTTTGAGCTTGCACTTACAGGTGGCGCATACGCCCCCTTTGCATGCATAGGGCAAATCAGCGCCTTGGCGGAGTGCCGCATCAAGAATGCTGTCGTCCTGTGCGCTCATTGCAATATTCAAGCGACGGCCATCCAATTGAATGGCTACCCGAGTTTGTTCACGTTCACTGACGTTGGTTGGTCGTACATTGACGCCCGCGGTATTGAAGCGCTCGCTGTGAATGTGAGCCGCCGGCATTCCCGCAGCCTCTAGCGTCGTTTGTGCATCGTCCATCATGCTTTCAGGCCCGCAAATAAAGGCATGGTCAAAAACGCTAAAGTCGAGTAGCGATTTACCGATGCGGCTGAGATGTTCGCTGTCGATGCGGCCGCCCAGTAGCGGGCTATCCAGACTTTCTTGACTGAACAGATAGAGAATCTGTAAGCGCTGCGGGAAACGATTTTTGAGATCGCATAGCGCCTCTTTGAACATCACCGAGCGGCTGGTTCGGTTGCCGTAAATCAGGGTGAATTCACTTTCAGCTTCGAGCAAAAGCGTGGTTTTGATGATGGAAAGCATCGGCGTAATACCGGAGCCCGCGGCAATGGCGAGGTAATTCCCACGACGCTCGGCGCTGGGTTGATAGCCGAAGCGTCCCTGCGGCAGCATGACCTCGAGAGTGTCTCCCACGGCAAGTTGTTGATTGACGAAGGTGGAGAAACGCCCCTGATGAATGGCTTTGACGCCGATTTGCAAGATACCCTCCTGCGGAGAGCTACAAATGGAGTAGCAGCGACGGAGTTCTTCGCCATTCAAGTCAGCTTTCAGGGTTAAATATTGACCTGGTTTGTAGTGGTAATGCTGTTTTAGTTCATCCGGCACCAGCAATGTGATGGCGACGGCATCGGGTGTTTCACGCTCTATGGCGGCGATGCTTAAACGATGGAATACGGTCATTTTTCTATCGACCTCTTAAATACATTTGAAGTAATCGAACGGTTCAAGACACTGCTTGCAGCGGTATAAGGCTTTGCAGGCGGTAGAACCAAATTCGCTGACCTTCTGAGTGTCGTGACTGCCGCAGCGAGGACATTGAACCGTTTCGGTAGATAACGGTTTTTCACAGATCAGCCCTTGCGGCGGCGCAACGCCATATTCCCGCAGGCGATTTTTGGCTTCGGCGTTCATCCAGTCTGTGGTCCATGCTGGTGTAAGACAGATTTCAACCTTGACTGGAGAAAAGCCCGCCTCGGTCAGCGTTTCTTGAATTGCGCTAATTAAAAACTCGGTCGCGGGGCAGCCGGAATAGGTCGGGGTAAAGGTCACCAGCCAGCCCTTTTTTAAAGGCGTAACGCCGCGCACCATGCCGAGATCGGTGATCGAGAGCACCGGTAGCTCGGGATCGCTAATCGCGTGTAGGCATTGCCAGATCTGATGGATCTCTGGCGATTGCAGGTTTTCGAGTGGCTGACGTAGTTCCATGATGTTCTCCTATTCACCGCCAATGGATCACCAGCGACAATTGGGGTAGGCGCGTTGCAGAAACTGCATCTCGGCCAGCATGTATCCCAGATGTTCGGTGTGTTTCCCTTGCTTACCGCCATGTCGGTATGGCGCTTCTTCTGGGAGATGTAGCGTCGCTTCTTGTAGGGTTTGTTGTACGATCTGTAGCCACGGCGCGTGCAAACTCGCGGGATCTACGGCGATGCCCTGTTCGGCAAGTTGCTGCTCAAGTTCATCGCTGAAAAACAGCTCGCCAGTGAAACGCCATAGCGCGTTAATGGCCTGCTGCATTTTTTGTCGGCTAAGCTCGGTGCCATCACCTAAGCGAATCATCCAGCCGCGACTAAAGCGCAGATGGTACTCCGCTTCTTTCAGCGACTTAGCGCTAATAGCCGCCAAGCGAGGATCGCGACTTTGGCTCAGCCCCTGATGCAGGAGGAAATGGTAGGTGTCGAGAAAAAACTGGCGTACCAACGTGTCGTTAAAACCGCCATTAGGCTGTTCAGCCAGTAG
This sequence comes from Hafnia sp. HMSC23F03, assembly GCF_001816025.1. NCBI lineage: Bacteria > Pseudomonadati > Pseudomonadota > Gammaproteobacteria > Enterobacterales > Hafniaceae > Hafnia > Hafnia sp. HMSC23F03. Next base: position 244,394 of record NZ_KV824231.1, on the reverse strand, counting down.
CAGATTTCGATACTCCAGATCGTCACGGCCAAATGCCAAGCGATCTTCGTCGATATTCTCACCGGATAATTCCGCGGCATAGCTGTAAAAATTGCGGGCCTGCCCGAGAAGATCTAGCCCAATGTTAGAAAGGGCTAAGTCAATCTCTAGCTCAGGCGCATGGCCGCACCAAGCGCACAGACGCTGAGCTAAAATCAGCGGTGTATCGGCCTGCCGCAGTACGTATTGAATGAGATCTTGATTCGAATGAGTCATGCTGGCGCCTTACATATTTTTGATGCCGTCAGGGATGGTATAGAAGGTCGGATGGCGATAGATCTTGTCGTCAGACGGATCAAAAAAGGCAGCACGGTCTTCCGGCTGTGATGCCACTAAATGTTCTGATTTCACCACCCAGATTGAGCAGCCTTCGTTGCGTCGGGTGTAGGCGTCACGCGCGTTTTCCAACGCCATCTGATCGTCTGCGGCATGCAGACTGCCAACGTGACGATGCGCCAACCCTTGCTTGCTGCGGACAAATACTTCGTAAAGTGGCCAGTGTGCTTGATTCATGTTGCGTTCCTTGTTTATGCCGCCGTGGTCTTGATGGCGGACTTTTCCGCATGCGCTATTGCGGCTTCGCGTACCCAACTGCCTTCTTCCCACGCTCGTCGTTTAGCGCTAAGACGCTCGTGGTTGCAGATACCTTGCCCTTTGAGAACCTGATAGAACTCGCTCCAGTCGATTTCACCAAAGCGGTAGTGTCCGGTGGCTTCGTCCCAACACAGATCGTTATCTGGCGCGGTCATGCCAAGCGCTTCGAGTTGGGGCACGGTGTTATCCACGAATTTTTGGCGCAGCTCATCGTTGCTGTGGCGTTTGATTTTCCACGCCATGCTTTGCGCACTGTGTGGGGAGTCGCTGTCGTTGGGGCCGAACATCATAAGCACTGGCCACCAAAAACGGTTGATGGAGTCTTGCAACATAGCGCGCTGTTCTGCGCTGCCATTGGCCAGCACGGTCACGGTTTCGTAACCTTGGCGTTGGTGGAAGCTCTCTTCTTTACACACTTTGATCATGGCGCGGGCGTAAGGGCCATAGGATGCTCGGCACAGTGCGACCTGATTGACGATAGCGGCACCATCAACCAGCCAGCCAATCACACCGACGTCGGCCCAGCTTGGCGTTGGGTAGTTGAAGATGGAGGAGTATTTCATTTTGCCATCGAGCATCTTTTGGTAGATGTCCTGACGTGAACAGCCGAGAGTTTCAGCCGCGCTGTACAGGTATAAACCGTGTCCGGCTTCATCCTGCACTTTTGCCAGCAGTACCGCTTTACGACGCAAACTGGGGGCGCGAGTGATCCAGTTGGCTTCGGGCAGCATGCCGATAACTTCGGAATGCGCATGCTGTCCGATTTGGCGGATCAGGTTTTGTCGATAGGCATCTGGCATCCAATCTTTGGCTTCTATCGACGTATCAGCGGCAATTTTTTCATCGAAGAGAGCCTGATGTTGGGCGTTATGCGTCATTACGTCCTCACTTAATGATTCAAATATTTGTGATGCTAAGTTAAATTGCGAATCACTTTTAATAACTCAAAAGCTACATCCTGATAACACAAAGATCAAACACCTATTTTTACTATTTGTCGTACTGCTCACAGGGTGTTTATTTTTATCTGTAAATAACAGTTAGTTAATTTTGTTGTTTGGTGTGTGAATGATTAAGGTGTATGGCTTTGAAGGTGTGTTGTTTCTATTTTGTTAAAATAACAACTGGCAAGTGGTTAAAATAATGTGATACATCTACGTTAATAAATATGCCTTAAAGTGAAGCTTGGAGGGTGGGATGCAGCAGTTAACCAGTTATATTTCAGGTGCCTGGGTTTACGGACAGGGGAAAGAGCGCGCGATCCAGCATGCTGTGAGTGGCGCAACGTTGTATCAAGTGTGTTCGGATGGATTACCTCTGAAAGACAGCCTGAACTATGCCCGTCAGATCGGCGGCAAAGCGCTGTCTGCGATGACGTTCCAGCAGCGTGCTCAGATGATGAAGGCGATCGCAAAACACCTGTTAGCCAGCAAAGAATCGCTGTATCAAATTTCGGCTGAAACGGGGGCCACTCGCGCTGATGGCTGGGTAGATATCGAAGGTGGGATTGCTACGCTGTTTGCCTATGCAGGTTTAGCAGGGCGTGAACTTCCAGATGATACTCTGTGGCCTGAAGACGAACTCATTCCCCTGTCTAAACAGTCTCAATTTGCGGCTCGTCATGTTCTCACTTCACGTCCAGGCGTGGCACTGCATATCAACGCATTTAATTTTCCTTGTTGGGGAATGCTAGAAAAATTGGCTCCGACGTGGTTAGCGGGAATGCCGGCGATTATTAAACCGGCTACGGCATCGGCGCAGCTGACACAGGCGATGGTTAAACTGATTATTGACAGTGGGTTGGTGCCAGAGGGGGCAATACAGCTGATCTGCGGAGGTATTGGCGATATTTTCGAGCATCTTGATTATCACGATGCGGTGACTTTCACCGGCTCTGCGCAGACGGGAAAAAAGTTGCGTTCACATCCTCGATTGCTGGAAAAATCAATCGCTTTCACCATGGAAGCAGATTCGCTTAACTGCTGCATTTTAGGCGAAGATGTCACGCCAGATATGCCAGAGTTCGCCATTTTTATTAAAGAAGTGGTGCGAGAGATGACCACTAAAGCGGGGCAGAAGTGTACCGCTATTCGCCGCGTTATCGTCCCAGCAGCACAAATGGAAGCCGTAAAACACGCATTGCTTAAGCGCCTGAGTGGCGTGACCGTGGGCGATCCGGCTAACCCAGAGGTGCGTATGGGCGCGCTGATTAACCTTGAGCAGCGTGACGACGTGCAGGAAAGGGTTGATTACCTCCTGCATAACGGCTGTGAGCAGCTGTGCGGTGGCTCGCTTTCAGATCTAAAACTGACCGGGAACGGCGCGGAAAATGGCGCCTTTTATCCCCCAACCCTGCTTTACTGTGCCGATCCTTTTCATCACTTAGCGGTGCACGACACTGAGGCATTTGGACCAGTGGCAACGTTGATGCCTTATCAGAATAGACAGCAGGCGATTGAATTAGCGTTGCTTGGGCAGGGGAGTTTGGCCGGATCTCTTGTGACGGCTGATGAACGTATTGCTGCGGAAGTGATCCGCGCTACGGCCTGCGCTCACGGTCGTATGCTGATTTTGGATCGAAACTCGGCGGTGGAGTCAACAGGGCACGGTTCGCCATTACCGATGCTGGTACACGGTGGCCCTGGACGTGCGGGCGGCGGCGAAGAGCTCGGTGGGTTGCGAGCGGTAAAACATTATATGCAGCGTACTGCGATCCAAGGCAGTCCAAGCATGTTGGCATCAATTGGCCGCGAATGGGTACGCGGTGCTAGCGTGATAGAAGAGCAGGTACATCCGTTCCGTAAATATTTTGAGCAGTTATCGATAGGTGAAAGCCTGCTGACTGCGCGCCGCACGATTACCGAAGCGGATATCGTCAATTTTGGCTGCCTGAGCGGTGATCATTTTTATGCCCACATGGATAAAATAGGTGCCGCAGAATCGCTGTTTGGTGAGCGCGTAGCGCACGGATATTTTGTGGTTTCGGCTGCCGCTGGGTTATTTGTCGATCCGGGAGTGGGGCCGGTGATTGCTAACTATGGCATGGAAAACCTGCGTTTTATCGAACCCGTTAAAATCGGCGATACCATTCAGGTGCGATTAACCTGTAAGAAAAAAATCAAAAAAGTACAGAAAACGGCTGAAGACAAACCGCATGGCGTGGTGGTGTGGGATGTGCAGGTGCTGAATCAGCATCAGCAACCGGTGGCGCTCTATAGCATTTTAACTCTGGTAGCGCGTCAAAACGGCGACTTTATCCCTTCAGCTTAAGCCCGTAAGATAGTCAGCACAGAAACCGCCGCATTGTGCGGCGGTTATTTATTCGACCTGAGAGCTGCACTATGACTTCATCCCCGATGCAACGCCTGCTAACCATCATGCAAACCCTGCGCGACCCTGAGCGTGGCTGCCCGTGGGATCAGAAGCAAACTTTTGCCACGATTGCGCCTTATACATTGGAAGAAACTTACGAAGTGCTTGATGCGATTCAGCGTGAAGATTTCAATGACTTACGCGAAGAGCTAGGCGACCTGTTATTCCAAGTGGTGTTTTATGCTCAAATGGGGCAGGAGCAAGGGCTATTTAATTTTGACGATGTCTGCAACGCAATCAGCGACAAGCTGGAGCGCCGTCATCCACATGTGTTTGCCACTGAGCATCATGAGAGCGCGGAAGCCTCTTTGGCGCGTTGGGAACAGCGTAAGGCTGAAGAGCGGGCAGAAAAAGATCTTAGCTCTTCCATGGATGATATTCCTAACGCGTTACCTGCGCTGATGAAGGCCTACAAAATCCAAAAACGCTGCGCTGCCGTAGGATTCGATTGGGAGACCTTAGGGCCTGTGCTGGACAAAGTGTATGAAGAAATCGACGAGGTGATGGATGAGGCGCAGCAGGCGGTTGTGGACGAAGAAAAATTGGGTGAGGAAATTGGCGATCTGCTGTTTGCTACGGTGAATCTATCTCGTCACTTAGGCCATAAGGCTGAAAATGCTTTGCAGGCCGCAAACCGTAAGTTTGAACGCCGCTTCCGCGCCGTTGAGGATGCGGTTCGAGCTTCAGGTAAAACCATGGAAGAAGCGACGCTGGATGAAATGGAAGCACACTGGCAGCAGGTGAAAAAGGCGGAAGCTAAATAGCTAAAAATTTATTTCTGAGCTGAACAAATCAGCCGTATAGCGGGAGATTTGTTCAGCGTGAGTTGTTATGCGTTTTAACAAATTTCGTCTGATATCGCCCGTTTATTGGTTTTTTTTGCTAATGAAAATTTTATACGATTGTAATTAAACGAATAAATCAATTTAGTCATACCTTTTACCCCAAACAAATATGACTTAGGTGCGGAGATCGTTTGTGGCAAATGAAAGGTTCGGGTATACTACTGTCCCGTCTTGGTTCTTCCATCGTCTTTAAACCTAACTCTCAGGTTCAGCATGACAACTAATTATATTTTTGTGACCGGCGGGGTTGTATCCTCTCTGGGTAAAGGCATTGCCGCAGCCTCCCTGGCGGCTATTCTTGAAGCCCGTGGCCTCAACGTAAGCATGATGAAACTGGATCCGTATATCAACGTCGATCCGGGCACCATGAGCCCTATCCAGCACGGGGAAGTTTTCGTTACCGAAGACGGCGCAGAAACCGATCTGGACTTAGGTCATTACGAGCGTTTCATCCGCACCAAAATGTCCCGCCGCAATAACTTTACCACTGGTCGCATCTACTCTGATGTGCTGCGTAAAGAGCGTCGTGGCGACTATCTGGGCGCGACCGTTCAGGTTATTCCTCATATCACTAATGCAATCAAAGAACGCATCCTTGAAGGTGGCGAAGGTCACGATGTGGTTTTGGTTGAAATCGGCGGTACCGTCGGTGATATCGAATCCTTGCCATTCCTCGAAGCTATTCGCCAGATGGCGGTAGAAGTAGGTCGTGAGCACACCATGTATATGCACCTGACTCTGGTGCCTTATATGGCTGCGGCTGGCGAAGTGAAAACCAAGCCTACACAGCACTCTGTTAAAGAGCTTCTGTCTATCGGTATTCAGCCAGACGTACTGATTTGCCGTTCAGATCGTGCTGTTCCTGCGAATGAGCGCGCAAAAATTGCGCTATTCTGTAACGTTCCTGAGAAAGCCGTTATTTCTCTGAAAGACGTTGATTCTATTTATAAAATCCCAGGCCTCTTGAAATCTCAGGGACTTGATGATTACATTTGTAAACGATTCAGCTTAAACTGTCCGGAAGCAAATCTGGCAGAATGGGAGCAGGTGATTTACGAAGAAGCCAATCCTGGTGGTGAAGTAACCATTGGTATGGTCGGTAAATACATCGAATTGCCGGATGCTTATAAGTCTGTCATCGAAGCGTTGAAGCACGGTGGCCTGAAAAATCGCGTGACCGTGAATATCAAGCTGATCGACTCGCAAGATGTAGAGACTAAAGGCGTTGAATTGCTGAAAGGTTTGGATGCGATTCTGGTACCGGGCGGCTTCGGCTACCGTGGTATCGAGGGTAAAATCGCCACTGCACGCTATGCGCGTGAAAATAACATTCCATATCTGGGTATTTGTCTGGGTATGCAGGTTGCCCTGATGGAGTTTGCCCGTAACGTGGCAGGCATGCCTGATGCGAACTCTACCGAGTTTGTACCAGACTGCAAATATCCGGTTGTTGCGCTGATTTCAGAATGGCGTGACGAAGAAGGCAACGTAGAAGTACGTACAGAAGAGAGTGACTTGGGTGGCACGATGCGTCTGGGTGGACAACAATGTAATCTGGTCGAAGGCAGTTTAGTTCGCCAGATGTATGGTTCACCGACAATTGTAGAACGTCATCGCCATCGCTATGAAGTAAACAATATGCTGTTGAAACAGATTGAGGATGCGGGTCTACGTGTGACCGGTCGCTCTGCTGATAACAAGCTGGTGGAGATTATCGAGTTGCCAAACCATCCGTGGTTTGTGGCCTCTCAGTTCCACCCAGAGTTTACTTCTACGCCGCGTGATGGACATCCGTTGTTCGCAGGTTTTGTTAAAGCGGCCGGTGAGTACCAGAAGCGTCAGGCAAAATAAGTGAATATACTGGTGGGCGCGGAACATGGGTTCCGCGCCTGTCGTCTGGAGTTTTTAGTTTAACTTGTATCGAGGAAAACCTAATGTCCAAAATCGTTAAAGTCATTGGTCGCGAAATCATCGACTCACGCGGAAACCCAACTGTAGAAGCTGAAGTTCATCTGGAAGGCGGCTTTGTCGGTATGGCTGCTGCACCATCAGGTGCTTCAACAGGTTCCCGTGAAGCGCTGGAACTGCGTGACGGTGACAAATCCCGTTTCATGGGTAAAGGCGTACTGAAAGCCGTTGCCGCTGTAAACGGCCCAATCGCTCAGGCGGTTATGGGTAAAGATGCGAAAGACCAGGCTAACATCGATAAGATCATGATCGATCTTGATGGTACAGAAAACAAATCCAAGTTTGGTGCTAACGCCATTCTGGCTGTTTCTCTGGCTGCTGCTAAAGCTGCTGCTGCCTCTAAAGGCCTGCCGCTGTATGCGCACATCGCTGAACTGAACGGCACTCCAGGCAAATATTCTATGCCTCTGCCTATGATGAACATCATCAACGGTGGCGAACATGCCGACAACAACGTCGACATTCAGGAATTCATGATCCAGCCTGTTGGCGCTAAAACTCTGAAAGAAGCGGTTCGCATCGGTTCTGAAGTGTTCCACAACCTGGCTAAAGTGCTGAAGTCTAAAGGCATGAACACTGCTGTTGGTGACGAAGGTGGCTATGCGCCAAACCTGGGCTCTAACGCAGAAGCTCTGGCTGTTATTGCTGAAGCGGTTAAAGCGGCAGGTTACGAGCTGGGTAAAGACGTTACTCTGGCTATGGACTGTGCGGCTTCTGAATTCTACAAAGACGGTAAATACGTTCTGGCTGGCGAAGGCAACAAAGCTTTCACCTCTGAAGAATTCACCCACTTCCTGGAAGAACTGACCAAACAGTACCCAATCGTTTCTATCGAAGACGGTCTGGACGAATCTGATTGGACTGGCTTCAAATACCAGACCGAAGTTCTGGGTAACAAAATCCAGTTGGTCGGTGATGACCTGTTTGTAACCAACACCAAGATCCTGAAAGAAGGTATCGAAAAAGGTGTTGCTAACTCTATCCTGATTAAATTCAACCAGATCGGTTCTTTGACCGAAACTCTGGCTGCAATCAAAATGGCTAAAGATGCTGGCTACACTGCAGTTATCTCTCACCGTTCAGGCGAAACTGAAGATGCTACCATCGCTGACCTGGCTGTTGGTACCGCTGCAGGCCAGATCAAAACAGGTTCTATGAGCCGTTCTGACCGCGTTGCTAAGTACAACCAGCTGATTCGTATCGAAGAAGCTCTGGCTGCTGCCGGTACTCCAGCACCGTTCAACGGTCTGAAAGAAGTTAAAGGCCAGTAATTCGTTACTGAGCACTAAGCTTCATGAAAAAACCCGCCAATCGGCGGGTTTTTTCTATTTTGCGTAAATAAAGTGTCTGCGTAAAACAAAGTGTTTGCGTAAATAAAGCAGCTGGGGTTGCTATCAAGTGGTCGCTTCGTCTTCATACGACTTCAGGATTTGATAGAGCTCATCTTTTAATCTGAGCTTTTCCCTCTTCATGCTGGCAATTTGCTCATTGAACGGCGCTCTTGGCTGGTTCTCGGCCCTTCGAATGGTATGATCCAATTGGTTATGCTCATGAAAGAGCGTGGCAAAACGGACGTCTTCTGTTTTCAGTCTTGAGATGAGATCTCGATACTCTGGGAACATATGCACTCCTTTTTGTCAAAACCTAGTATGACTATGCCACAAAAATTCTGTTTATTTTGTAATCGATCTCTCAAGATGTTCGATAAAGCGTAAAGTTATGTCTGGATCCCCGCCTTGAAATACGAAACTGGAATTCCTCTGATCCGAATAAAACGTGGTTAACGTACTCCTGCGTGAAATCTCCCTCTGCCATATAAACTCTCTGCAACATCCAATCCTTAAATGTGATTGCTCATTGAATTTTTATTCTAATGGTAGAGTTTTATGCCTAATGGTATTGAGTTGGTATGCTTTATTGTGTATTTTTATGCATTAAAACTGCATAAATAAAAAATCTAACATCAGGGGATCGACATGTTGAAGAAGATGATATTGGCCGGATGCTTTGCAGCGGCGATGGTGAGCGGTGTGGCAATGGCGGCTCAACAGACTTACGTTGTGGGCTCCGGCGGCACCTACCGTCCGTTCGAGTTTGAAAATAGCCAAAAGCAGTTGGAAGGTTTCGATATCGATATCATCAAGGCGATTGCTAAGGCTGAAAATTTTGATATCAAGCTGGTTAACACACCATGGGAAGGTATTTTTGCCACGCTGAATTCAGGTGACCGCGACATCATTATTTCAGGTATCACTATTACTGACAAACGCCAGCAAATGGTTGATTTCTCTACGCCTTATTTCCCTGCAGAGCAGTCTATTGTGGTGCCTAGCGGCTCCAAGGTGGATTCAGTGAATGCGCTAAAAGGACAGAAAGTTGGGGTGGTGAATTCTAGCACCGGCGATATCGTGGTATCCGATGTGTTGGGAAAAAATAGTACGGATATCAAACGCTTTGATAATACGCCGCTGATGTTGCAGGAACTGTATGAAGACGGTTTGGGCGCCGCTGTGGGGGATGTGGGCGTGGTGAAATACTACATCAAGAACCATCCAGAGAAAGAGTTTAAATTGGTGCCAGATAGCAAATTTGAGCGTCAGTATTTTGGTATTGCGGTAGCCAAAGGGAATCAGGAGCTGTTAGGCAAAATCAACGCTGGCCTGCAAAAAATCGTTGCCGACGGTACTTACGCCAAAATCTATACCCAGTGGTTTGATGCTAACGTTCCCGTTCTTCCTACCAAATAAACCGCTTGTGTTGCGCTCATCAACGGGCGCAACAGCCTTTCACGATAAACAGGATTGTTGTGACTGTTGTAATAAATAAAAAAGCTGCAATGAACAGGAAAGCTGTATGACCGGATTCCGTTGGGAAATCATTCAGGAATATGCCCCGCTGTTTGCTGAAGGCGCGTGGATGACCATCAAATGCACGATTATATGCGTGATTTTAGGAACGCTATGGGGGCTGACGTTAGGGTTAGGTCGGATGGCAAAGGCCGAAAACGGCCCGTGGCGCGTCGTGCTGCGCTATTTTGTGCAGTGGCCGGTACGCATCTACGTAAGTGCTTTCCGTGGCACCCCGTTGTTTGTGCAAATTATGGTGGTGCATTTTGCGCTAGTTCCGCTGTTGATAAACCCACGTGATGGCGTATTGGTGACTAGCGGGCTGATGTCGGTTGATTTCGCCCGTATGCTACGTTCAGATTACGGGGCGTTTCTCTCTTGTATTGTGGCGATCACACTCAATGCGGGCGCATATGTATCAGAAATATTTCGTGCAGGGATACAGTCAATCGATCACGGACAGATGGAGGCATCTCGTGCACTAGGAATGAGCTGGGGCAAAACTATGCGCAAAGTGATTTTGCCGCAGGCGTTCCGACGCATTCTGCCACCGTTAGGCAACAACGCGATTGCGATTGTCAAAGATTCCTCACTGGCATCGGCGATAGGATTGGCTGATTTGGCCTACGCTGCGCGCACAGTCTCTGGTGCCTACGCCACTTATTGGGAACCCTATCTAACAATTTCAGTGATTTACTGGATGCTAACGTTCATCCTGTCGCTGCTGGTGCAACATATGGAAAAGAGGTTGAGCAAAAGTGATTCACGTTGATAACTTGCAGAAACAGTTTGGCGAAACACACGTGCTACGTGGAATTTCCTGTGAGATTAAGCCGCAAGAAGTGGTGTGTATCATTGGTCCATCAGGCTCGGGAAAAAGTACCTTTTTACGCTGTTTGAATGCGCTAGAGAAGCCTGACGGCGGGGAAGTGTCGGTGAACGGCTTTGACGTTCATAACCCTAAAACCAATTTGAATAAAATGCGCGAAAGCGTAGGCATGGTGTTTCAGCGTTTTAACCTATTTCCACACATGACGGTGTTGGATAATCTGATTATGGCGCCGATGTCGGTAAAAGGGATGTCTCGCGCGGATGCGCTAAAACGTGCAGAAATTTTGCTGGATAAAGTGGGTTTGCTCGACAAAATTGATGCGTGGCCTGCGAGTTTGTCCGGTGGACAGCAGCAGCGCGTGGCTATTGCCCGTTCAATGGCGATGGATCCTTCCATTATTCTCTTTGATGAACCCACGTCTGCGCTCGATCCTGAATTGGTTGGCGAAGTGCTGGAAGTGATGAAAAAACTGGCGCAGGAAGGGATGACAATGGTGATTGTGACGCATGAAATGGGGTTTGCCCGTGAGGTGGCCGATCGCGTAGTGTTTATCGATCAAGGCATTATTCAGGAGCAGGGCACGCCGGAACAAATCTTCACTGCGCCACAAAACCCACGCACGGCGGCATTTTTGAGTAAGGTGCTGTAGGCGCGAGAGTGATTTCGCCTCCTCCTGAATAAGAGGAGGCGTGAATAGCCTTAGATTTCCGTCTCGGTTTCAGTGGTGAAATTGTTCAACTCAGCATTTTTGGGCTTTCTCACCCACATCCACCATGCCAGTGTCAGAAATGCCATCCACACCACGCCGACGGCGAGAGCGACTCGGCTATCTTCAAAATATCCTAGCAGTGCGATGACAAATGCCATGAACGCGATGGTCAGTGCCGGAGCCAATGGCCAAAACGGGACGGGGAATTTCAGCGTAGCGGCTTCTTCTTTACTCATCTGGCGGCGCATAGCGACCTGAGAAAGCAGGATCATCAGCCACACCCAAACGGTGGCGAAAGTCGCGATTGAGGCGATGATCAGGAAGACTTTCTCAGGGATCAGATAGTTCAGCACCACTCCCGTCAGCAGCGCAATCGCCATTACCAACACTGTCATCCAAGGCACACCGCCCGCGGTGAGTTTGGTAAAGCATTTGGGAGCCTGTCCATCTTGCGCCATGCCATACATCATACGACCTGCGCCGAAAATATCGCTGTTAATCGCGGAGATGGCTGCGGTAATGACTACGACGTTGAGAACGTGCGCCGCTGAGCTAATTCCCAGACTTTTGAAAATCTCGACAAACGGACTCCCGTGCTGGCCGATGCTGTTCCACGGATAAATAGCCATCAACACCATCAGGGTAAGCACGTAAAAGAGCAGGATGCGCACGGGTACGGTGTTAATGGCTTTCGGGATCACTTTGGCTGGATCGCGGGCTTCACTGGCGGTTACGCCGATAATCTCGATTCCACCAAAGGCAAACATCACGACCGCTAACGACGCGATAACGCCGGTGATACCGTTCGGCATAAAGCCGCCGTGTTGCCATAGATTGCTAAATCCAGTCGCCTGTTCGTGCTGACCAAAACCAAACATCATGATGGCTGCACCACCAACGATCATGGCTACAATGGCCACCACTTTAATCAGTGACAGCCAGAACTCCATTTCCCCAAACACTTTTACACTGCAGAGGTTTAAAGCGCCGATAAAGCAAACCACGCTTAAAACCCATATCCATTGGGAAACGTCGGGGAACCAGAGCCCCATGTAAATGCCGAAGGCGGTAACGTCAGCCATACCGACAATCACCATTTCGAAAGTGTATGTCCAGCCGGTAATAAATCCGGCTAGTGGGCCAAGGTAACGGCTCGCGTAGTGTCCGAAAGAACCTGATACGGGTTGGTGCACCGCCATTTCACCCAGCGCACGCATGACCATAAATACGGCTAAGCCACCCACCAGATAGGCCAGTAGCACAGCAGGGCCCGCAAGCTGAATAGCGCCTGCGGAGCCGTAAAAAAGTCCGGTACCAATGGCTGAACCGAGGGCGAGAAAACGAATGTGGCGAGCGTTCAGACCACGTTTGAGATGCGATGTGTTATGAGGTTGCAAGGCTGATGTTTCATTATTATTTTGCATGTTTTATCCCGTCATATTTTTGTTATGTGGCTGGCAGGTACAGGCCACCTACACAGGGGATAAATTCCCTGTGTGTTTTCGAGCAGATATTTATCCCCGTCACGCGTCAAGAGGCAGGCGTATTGGCTGCATCTTGACGTCGATTGGGGTGATATAGATAGGGCTTAGGCTTGGCTAGGCAGCAGCGCGGTAGGGATCAGCGCTTTAAGCTGGCCGGAACCTAATAGCTGGCTGGCGGCTTCAATGTCGGGGGCGAAGAAACGATCCTTGTCGTAATAAGCCACGCTTTCGCGTAACAGCTGGCGCGCTTGTTCTAGCCGCGGGCTGGTTTTCAAGCCGTTGCGGAAATCTAGCCCTTGGCAGGCTGACAACCATTCAATGGCCAAAATTCCACGTACGTTTTCAGCCATTTCCCACAGGCGGCGGCCTGCCGCCGGAGCCATCGAGACATGATCTTCCTGATTAGCCGATGTTGGCAGGCTATCAACGCTGGAAGGGTGCGCCAATGCTTTATTCTCGCTCGCTAAAGCGGCTGCGGTGACCTGTGCAATCATAAAGCCAGAGTTTACGCCGCCGTTGTTGACCAAGAACGGTGGCAGCTGTGACATATGTTTGTCCATCATCAGCGATGTGCGACGTTCAGACAGTGCCCCGATTTCAGCCAGCGCCAGCGCCAGATTATCGGCCGCCATCGCAACGGGCTCGGCATGGAAATTACCGCCGGAAACCACGTCATTTTGTTCAGCAAAAACCAACGGATTATCGGAAACCGCGTTGGCCTCAATTTCAAGCACGGCGGCAGCGTGACGGATTTGGGTCAAACAAGCGCCCATGACCTGTGGCTGACAGCGTAATGAGTACGGGTCTTGCACTTTGCCGCAGTTGTGGTGGGAATCAGAAACTTCGCTACGCTCGCCGAGCAGATGGCGGTAGGCGGCTGCGCTGTCTATTTGTCCAATTTGGCCACGTACTTCATGAATACGCGCGTCGAATGGGCTGCGTGAACCTAGCACGGCTTCAACTGTTAATCCGCCGCATACGAGGGCAGAAGCAAACATATCTTCAGCTTCGAACAGGCCACGCAGCGCATAAGCGGTGGAAACCTGAGTGCCGTTGAGTAGCGCTAGCCCCTCTTTAGCGGCCAACTGAATGGGCTTCAATCCAGCTTTTTCCAGCGCTTGTGTGGCTGGTAGCCATTCACCTTGGTAACGCGCCTGGCCTTCACCCAGCAGAACTAAGCTCATGTGTGCCAGAGGTGCCAAATCACCGGAGGCACCCACCGAGCCTTTCACGGGAATATGTGGATAGACTTCAGCGTTGACTAAAGCAATCAACGCATCCAGAACTTCTTCACGGATCCCTGAAAAGCCGCGCGCTAGGCTGTTGATTTTCATCACCATGATTAGACGTACCACCGCGTCATCGTTGGCACTGCCGACGCCAGCCGCGTGTGAAAGTACAATAGAGCGCTGTAGATTTTCTAAATCACAGGCCTCTATGCGCGTTGACGCAAGCAGACCAAAGCCAGTGTTGATGCCGTAGGCAGTACGTCCTTCAGCAACGATGCGTTCAACGCAGGCGACGCTTTGGCGAATGGGATCGCGAGCGCTGCTATGCAACTGAATATGAACGGGATGATGATAGATCTCACGTAGCTGGCTGAGCGTGATTTTTCCTGGCTGAAGCATTAATTCGTACATTATTTTTTCCCCTGAACGGAGGTAATCATTGGCAGGTTGAGTCCCTGCTCGCGTGCACATTCAATCGCAATCTCATAGCCTGCATCTGCGTGACGCATCACGCCGGTTGCCGGATCGTTATGCAACACTCGGGCAATACGCTCCGCCGCTTCATCAGTACCGTCGCATACGATAACCATGCCAGAATGCTGCGAGAAGCCCATACCCACGCCGCCGCCGTGATGCAATGACACCCAAGTCGCGCCGCTGGCGGTGTTCAGCAGGGCGTTCAGTAATGGCCAGTCAGAAACCGCGTCTGAACCGTCCTGCATGGATTCAGTTTCGCGATTTGGGCTGGCGACTGAGCCGGAGTCCAAGTGGTCACGACCAATCACGATAGGGGCTGAAAGTGCGCCGCTGCGAACCATTTCGTTGAACGCTAGACCCAGTTTGGCGCGTTGGCCAAGACCTACCCAGCAGATACGTGCTGGCAATCCTTGGAAATGAATCCGCTCGCGCGCCATATCCAGCCAGTGGTGCAGGTGCTCATCATCAGGAATGAGTTCTTTCACCATTGCATCGGTTTTATAGATATCTTCTGGATTGCCTGATAGCGCAGCCCAACGGAACGGGCCTACGCCGCGGCAGAATAGAGGGCGAATATAGGCTGGAACAAAACCTGGGAAATCAAAGGCATTGGCGACGCCCATCTCTTTTGCCATCTGGCGAATGTTGTTGCCGTAGTCGAAGGTTGGAATGCCCATTTTCTGGAATGCCAGCATTGCGACCACGTGCTCTGCCATAGACTCTTTAGCGGCGTTAACCACTAATGCAGGCTCGCTTTGTGCGCGTTCACGGTACTCTTCCCATGTCCAACCTTTTGGCAGATAGCCGTTTAACGGATCGTGTGCGCTGGTTTGGTCGGTCACCATATCGGGGTGTACGCCACGGCGAACTAATTCAGGCAGAATTTCGGCTGCGTTACCGCACAGCGCGATAGAGATCGCTTTACCTGCCTCGGTGTATCGCTTGATGCGGGCCAATGCATCATCCAAATTCGTGGCTTGTTCATCGACATAGCCGGTTTTGAGACGGAAATCGATGCGGCTTTGCTGGCATTCAATATTCAGCGAAGTGAGGCCCGCCATTGTCGCAGCCAGTGGTTGTGCACCACCCATACCGCCTAAACCTGCAGTAAGTACCCAACGCCCCGTCAGATCGCCATTGTAATGCTGACGTCCAGCTTCAACGAAAGTCTCATAGGTACCTTGCACGATGCCTTGGCTGCCGATGTAAATCCAACTGCCGGCGGTCATCTGGCCATACATGGCTAAGCCTTTGGCGTCGAGCTCGTTAAAGTGCTCCCACGTTGCCCAGTGTGGTACCAGATTGGAGTTGGCAATCAATACGCGTGGCGCATTGCTGTGGGTTTTAAATACGCCTACCGGCTTACCAGACTGGACTAGCAGAGTCTCGTCATCGTTCAAATTTTTGAGTGATTCGACGATTTTGTCGTAACACTCCCAGTTGCGAGCCGCTCGACCAATACCGCCATAAACCACTAATTCATGTGGGTTTTCAGCTACATCGGGGTCAAGATTGTTCATCAGCATGCGCAGAGGGGCTTCGGTTTGCCAGCTCTTGGCATTCAGTTGAGTACCACGCGGAGCGCGGATATCGATTTCACGCAGTCGGTTTGGGAGAGTCACTTTTATTTTCCTTTCGCGTTATCAGTTCAGATATCAGTAGTTTTAAGTTAACTAGTGTTTAACAAAAGCCGTTATTGATTAACATATACTTGTATAGACAAGTATATGCAAATAGATTTTAAGGGGCAGATGAAAAGGTATAAGCGGGTGCGAAAGGAATAAAAAAACAAATAAAACAATGAATTAATTTATTAACTGAGCGTCTTTTTTTCGGGTTGCTGTGCGAGAGTTTGTATAGGAATTGGGAAGGGGATCACAAGGAAATAGTTTGGCGTGTTGATAGAGATAGCGATAGTTTGAGACTTTGTATGCTAACGATTACGCAATGACAGTGTAAGAAATATAGCGCTGTATTGGTTCATCATCGACGATGAAGGACAGAGACCACAGGTGGTGTTCTCTGTCCGTATGCCTACTGTGATGGTTTCATGAAAACACGATTAGCGGATGAAACCAGTCTCCATGCGAACTTAGAAGAACCTAAAGAATGGGTTGCACTTAGTACATTAACGAATACAACTGCTTCCGATACTTAGACGCTAACGCATCTCCATTTCCCAGCGCGGCCAGAATATCCATCAGCGTTTTACGTGCTGCACCATCGGCGGCGGCGAGGTCTTTACGTAGGTGAGTCATTAGCAATTCTAACGCTTCTTCGTTGCGACCGACCTGATGCAGTTGTAACGCCAGTTGAGCGGCGATAACGGCGTTTTCAGGCTCTGCTTCGACCTGTTTTTGCAGCAGTTGGATTTCAGGGGTGTCCGCAGCTTGTTTCAGTAGTTCTATTTGAGCCACCAAGCCATGATAGCGGGAATCTTGATCCTGTAATGGAATGGTCGCCAGTATGGCTTCGGCATCGTCGCTACGGTTAAGGGCGATCTGTACTTCCGCCAGCGAGAGGGCGATATCGCTGCGTTTTGGATCCAGCGCACGCGCTTCTTTCAGCAGCGGTAATGCTTCGGCCATTTTACCTTCTGCGATAAGCTCTGCAGCCTGAGCTGCTTTCAGCTCTTCTTCTTTTGGCAAGAAGCGACCCAGCAGTTCGCGGATGAACTCTTCTGGCTGTGGGCCTTGGAAACCATCTACCGGCTGACCATCTTTAAACAGATATACAGTAGGAATTGCGCGCAAACCAAACTGTGATGCCACCATTTGCTCGGCGTCACAGTCGACCTTAGCGAGAACAAACTGCCCTGCATATTCAGAGGCCAGTTTATCGAGAATAGGGTTGAGCTGCAGGCAATGCTGGCTGCGTTCAGACCAAAAATAAAACAGCACCGGAATGGACGCGGATTGTTCCAGCGTCTGGTGTAGGTTAGCTTCAGTGACGTTAATAACGGAATTATTTAGCATTCTTGTTTCTCTCAGACGCTTAACATATGTACCGATATGGGGGTAATTCGGCTATTTACAATGCCGGCCTATTAATTCCCGCTCAGGATCTTGTCCAGCATACGGCCTGGTAAAATGCGGCGTAACACGGTAAGCGCATGGGCTACCAGAGTTACCGGATAGCGAAGCTTCGGTTTATGACTCTCTAACGCATGATGCAGCTTGGGCAAAATGGCGTCTGGCGTTAAGGTGAAGCGCGCCGCAATCCCCGGATTCGTCACCGGTTTGTCTTTATCCATCTGATGCACGTTTTTAGTAAAGCGTGTATTAATCGGGCCGGGCTCAATCAGGGAGACATGAATCCCACTGCCACGTAGCTCCATACGTAATGCATCAGACCAGCCTTCAAGGGCAAACTTACTGGCGGCATAAGCGCCGCGTCCCGGCGTGGCAACCAGCCCCATTACCGAGCTCGTTTGAATAATTCGGCCTTCGCCGTGCGGCAGCATGATCGGCAGCAATAGCTGAGTGAGCTGATGGGTGCCGAACAGGTTACTGGCGAACTGCCTTTCTAACTCAGACCGGCTGATGGTATTGAGCGGGCCATACAGGCCAAAACCGCCATTATTAAACAGCGCATAGAGGCGTCCTTCCGTAAGACGAATGACCTCTGCGGCAGCACGTTCGACGCTGGCGCTATCGTCTAGATCCAGTTCGATACCTTCCATGCCCAGATCGCGCATCACCTCGACGTCCTGCGGCTTACGGCAAGCAGCTAACACACGATACCCTCGGTTGCGGAGATCCTGTGCCGCTGTGAGTCCGATTCCACTGGAACAGCCGGTGATAAGGATAGCTTTTTGCATAACTTTACCTATGTAAACCTTTTGACTCGGCATTAAAGATGCTTAATTAAAACATTACTGATGGGTATTCGTCAGCAATGGGCGCAGCTGTTCGCTCATCCACTGCGCAATAAACGCCTGTGCGTCGCCGTTGGGATGTAACCCATCCTGCTGCATCCATTCGGGTTTTAGCGCGACTTGCTCCATATAAAATGGAATTAAGGGGATTTGATACCGTTTTGCCAACTGCGGATACATTGCCGCGAAGGTTTCGGTATAGCGGCGTCCATAGTTAGGTGGCAGCCGAATTTGCATCAGCAAAGGTTGAGTTTTAGCTTGCTGAAGCTGAGTGATGATTTTATCTAAATTGGCTTCAATATCGGCGGGTGCGAAACCGCGTAACCCATCGTTCGCACCGAGCTCAATCAGCACCCAGCGTGGCTGGTGCTGTTTCAAGAGCGCCGGCAGACGCGCTAAACCTTGCTCAGCGGTATCGCCGCTGATACTGGCGTTAACGACCGTAATTGGCGGTGTGAGTTTTTGCCACTGCTGTGCCATACGCGTGGCCCATGAATCAGCAACAGATAACCGATAGCCTGCGCTTAGGCTATCACCTAATATCAGCAATGTATCTGCGGCCATCGCCCGCCCACACAACAGGCTGAATAGAAGAAGGAAAGGGATATGCCAACGGAAAATGTTCTTGAAGTTCATCATTTAGCCAAACAGGTCGGTCAGGGTGAGAGTCAGTTATCCATCCTTACCGGAGTTGAGCTGGTTGTCAAACCGGCGCAGACATTAGCGCTTATTGGTGAGTCCGGATCGGGTAAGTCAACGCTGCTAGGAATTTTAGCTGGCTTAGATGACGGAACCTCGGGAGAGGTTTCTCTGTTGGGGCAGCGTTTAGACCTGATGGATGAAGAAAAACGTGCAGCGTTGCGGGCGAAGGACGTCGGATTTGTGTTCCAATCATTTATGTTAGTGCCAACGTTAACCGCGCTGGAAAACGTGCAGTTGCCCGCGTTGCTACGTGGTGACAGCGAGCGTCAAAGCCGCCAACAGGCAGTGCAGCTTTTAGAACAGTTGGGATTAGGTCAGCGTCTGAATCACCTACCCGCGCAGCTTTCTGGCGGTGAGCAGCAGCGAGTGGCGCTGGCTCGTGCGTTCAGCGGACGACCTAAAGTGCTGTTTGCTGATGAGCCAACCGGCAATCTCGATCGTCATACCGGTGACCGCATTGCAGAGTTGCTGTTCTCACTCAACACCGATTTTGCTACCACCCTGATTCTGGTCACGCATGACCCGCAATTGGCGGCGCGCTGTCAGCGCAGAATGCGTTTGGTGGAAGGTGTTTTGCAGGAGGAAGTATGATTCTGCGTTGGTTTTGGCGTGAATGGAAATCGCCTTCGCTGCTGATTGTCTGGATGGCACTAACGCTGGCCGTGGCCTGTGTTTTGGCATTAGGCAGCATCAGCGATCGCATGGAGCGTGGGCTGAGCCAGCAGAGCCGTGATTTTCTGGCGGGTGATAAAGTGCTGCGCAGCGCGCATCCGGCTAATGAAGATTGGCTAACTCAGGCGCAATCGGATGGGCTAACGGTCAGTCGCCAACTGTCATTTACGACGATGACGTTTGCAGGAGATAAACCACAGTTAGCGGATGTTAAGGCCACGGATACGCTGTATCCGCTTTATGGTGAGTTGATTACGCGCCCAGCCGGATTGCGGCCTGAGCCGGGTGAGGTGCTGGTGGCCTCTCGCTTGCTGGCGCTGTTAAATCTCAAAATAGGTGATGACTTGGATGTGGGGGACACCACCCTGAAAGTGGCGGGTGTTGTCGTGCAGGAGCCGGACAACGGTTTTAATCCGTTTCAAACGGCGCCAAGGATCCTGATCAATCTGTCTGACGTTGAGAAAACCGGGGCTATACAACCGGGCAGTCGTTTGAGCTACCGCTATATGTTTGCAGGCCCTGCCGATGCGATACAGCGCTTTACTCAGTATTTGACACCGCAGTTGAAAGCCGATCAAAAGCTGTTCGGGTTGGAGGAGTCTGGTGGAACATTGGGTAAATCGTTACAGCGTTCGCAGCAGTTCCTTTTGTTGTCAGCATTGCTGACTTTATTACTCGCGGTTGCGGCGGTGACGGTGGCAATGAATCACTATTGCCGCAGCCGCTATGAACTGGTGGCGATCCTAAAAACATTGGGAGCCGGGCGCAAAACGCTGCTACGTTTGATTGCAGGGCAATGGCTAGCGTTGCTGCTGGTTTCGGGGGTAGCCGGGAGTGCGCTGGGATTATTATTTGAAAGCCTGCTCATTCGCCTGCTTGCACCGGTGTTACCTGCGGAGCTTCCTGCTGCTAGCGGTTGGCCTTGGGTTTGGGCGCTAGGTGGCATGGCGCTGATTTCATTGATTGTCGGGCTAAGACCCTATCGTCAACTGATGGCAACTCAGCCTTTGCGCGTGTTGCGTAGCGATGCATTTCGTGTGGTGTGGCCGCTGCGCTATTACCTGCCGATTACCGCGTTGATATTAGTTGCGGGGTTAGTTGCTCTGGTCGGATTGAGCACTCTGCTATGGTCGTTGTTGCTGGGAATGTTGGCGTTAGCCCTGTTGTTAAGCGTGGTCGGCTGGGGCGGATTAATACTGCTACGTCGTCTCACATTGAAAAATCTGGCGCTGCGGTT
This sequence comes from Hafnia sp. HMSC23F03, assembly GCF_001816025.1. NCBI lineage: Bacteria > Pseudomonadati > Pseudomonadota > Gammaproteobacteria > Enterobacterales > Hafniaceae > Hafnia > Hafnia sp. HMSC23F03. Next base: position 223,511 of record NZ_KV824231.1, on the reverse strand, counting down.
GGCGGTAAACCGGCTATTGCGTCAACCAGCGGCAACCATCAGCCAACTGGCGGCGTTTTCGCTGTCGTTTATGTTACTGGCTCTATTGTTGGTACTGCATGGCGATCTGCTCGAACGTTGGCAACAACAGCTGCCGCCGGACAGCCCAAATTATTTCCTACTGAATATGACGGAACAGCAGGTTCCACAGGTGAGGGCGTTCCTCAGCCAGCATCAGGTGGAGGCTCGGACGTTCTATCCGGTGGTGCGGGTACGGCTGACGGAAATTAATGGTCAGCAGGCGACGAAGCTGATTGCGGAAGATGCGCCGGGCGGTGAAGCCGTCAATCGCGAGCTTAATCTGACATGGCAAGCTGATTTGCCAGAGCATAATCCATTAACCGCGGGTTATTGGCCTCCTAAAGCCGGAGAGGTGTCGATAGAGCAGGGGATTGCTGAGCGCCTTGGTTTAGGCCTAGGTGATGAGGTGACCTTCAGCGGTGATACCCAGAGCTTCAGTGCGAAAATAACCAGTTTGCGTAAAGTGGATTGGGAAAGCCTGCGGCCGAACTTTTATTTTATCTTCCCTCCGCATGCGCTAGATAACCAACCTCAAACATGGTTAACCAGCTTCCGCTATACCGGCGATGAACGCTTGCTGACTCAGTTGAATCGTCAATTCCCAACGCTGAGTTTGTTGGATATTGGCGCGATTTTGCAGCAGGCTGGACAGGTATTACAGCAGGTAAGCCGTGCATTAGAAGTCATGGTGATTCTGGTGATTATCTGCGGTGTATTGCTGCTGATGGCGCAGGTTCAGGTTGGGATGCAGCAGCGGCGTCAGGAGTTAACGGTTTATCGCACGCTCGGTGCGGGTATGCGTTTATTACGCCGCACATTATGGAGTGAGTTTGCATTACTCGGGTTAGTTTCAGGTATTGCGGCGGCGGCAGGAGCGGAAGCCGCGCTTTGGCTATTACAGCGGCAGGTATTTGATTTTCCATGGGAACCAAACTATTTAATGTGGTTCTTGGTTCCAATCAGTGGCGCGATCTTGCTTTCTCTGTGCGGCGGTTTTTTAGGTTCGCGCTTGTTAAAGCGTTAATTAAATATTAATCGTGGCGAGCATGCCTTCTCGGGTGCTCGTTTTTATTATAAACCTTCACTTTATGGACTTAATTAATATTGTTTAATGAATGAATTTTGATATTTAATTTGTTTGTTGAATGTTCTTTATTGATTGCATTATAAATAATTGCATGTCATCTAATTCAGTCGTAATATAATTTTAAAGAATTGCACGCGAAGATATGGATGCGTTTGCTGATTTATTAAAGGGATATTATGTATGGATAGGCTTGGCAGAGAAAATGAGTCTGTGAAAATAAATCGGTTTACAATGCTTTCACTAACGGTTTTAACCGTTCTTTTCATTTTTTTCCGGCAATATGGCTACTTGCGAATGCCTGTTTTAGAGGCTCTATTCCCAGTATCAACCTCTGTCATTCTGGTTTTGCATGGATTGCTGGCGCTGTTCATGCTAATGAAGTTTAACTTTGAGCGAAATCATTTATATCTGGTGGTTTTGGCATTTGTTTATGGTGTTTCATCTATTTATCTGGTTAGTAAACTTCTCAGTTATCCAGGAGTTGTCTTTACTGAAGGTGGGCTTGGAACGAATGCCAATGATATGGCTATCTATTTCATATTCCGCAGCGCGACGATGGCAATATTGATTCTATTTTCATTGCTGGTTTATCGCCTTCGTCATAAATCCTTTATTAATATTTATTTCGTCGTTGGTTGCTGTTTATTTTTAACCTCGCTTTCATTTTTGTTTGCTTACTTTGTTTCAAGTCACAGTGAGGTATTAGCATTATCCATCGTGGATGAAAAACATCTTACCTATGATAACTTTTGGAGCAGTGCTATAGGGTTATACTTGGTTATTTTATGGGGTGTTACGTCCTCTTCGGTGATTTTTTTTGCGGGTGCTAGAAGTGGGTTTTGGGCAAGTTTAAGCCTGAGCTGTATTGCTTTTCTTGGTAGTACGTTGTTGCTTAGCGGCAGCAACTATTTAGCTTCTTTAGCTTGGTACGGCGCTCATCTGTTTGAGGTGCTCGCGACTTTTATTGTTATGCTGGCGTTTCTGTTCGATATATTTAAGTTGTACCAAAAGGTACGCAGCGATTATCAAATCTCTTACGAGAATTCTATTCGAGATCCCATGACTCGGTTATACAACCGCAGCTATTATTACGATGCGTTAATTCAGCGGATGAAGACGGTTTCAGAGCAAGAGCCGATAACGTTACTGGTCGCTGATATCGATCACTTTAAACGGGTGAATGATATTTATGGTCATGTGACCGGTGATAGAGTGATCCAATATGTTGCTAAAACATTAGAATACTCAATTCGCAAAACCGATATTGCTGCGCGTATCGGTGGAGAGGAATTCTCTATCATGCTGAATGGTATTGGACGGGCAGATGCTGTGCTTTTAGCTGATAGGATCCGGATGAGTATTAGCGACCACGTGAATTCGCCATTTGCTCAAGATGTCCCAGATAAAGTCACGATAAGCATTGGCGTCTATACCGTGACAGACAATGCACTTAGCGCTGAGCAATGTGTCGCTTATGCCGATGCGGCAATGTATCAGGCTAAACAGGAAGGGCGAGATCGCGTGGTGTTATATTCCGCTAGGGCTTCTGAGCTCATGGGCGCTAAAAACAGGGGTACGCTAGAACCTGCCCATGTTTGATCATTTTATTACTAGCAAAAAAGCGGAGCGCTTAGGCTCCGCTTTTTTGGTGCTTAGGATGCTAGTTTTTCCTGTGCCCAAACCAGCCCGCTTTGATATTCGTTAGGGAGATGGGACGAGATTGCTCGTAATGTTTCCGCAAGAAGCACGGGATCGCGGTCATTCAGGTTAAGATGCCCAACTTTACGCCCCGCACGTACCTCTTTGTCGTACCAGTGGAGGTGGATGAGGGGCAATGCTAACCAGTCATAGTTCAGCTCGGTGCCGATCAGATTAATCATGACTGACGGTGTACTGACCACGGGAGTCGGTAGCGGTAAGTCGAGAATGGCACGCAGATGGAGCTCAAACTGGCTGATTGACGCGCCATTTTGTGTCCAATGCCCACTGTTATGCACTCGCGGAGCCAGTTCGTTAATCAACAGGCTATCGTCAACAATGAAACATTCCATGGCCATGACGCCGACGTAATCAAGCTCGTTCATGATCGCGCTGAGCATTTGCTCTGCCTGCTGCTGCAACTGCGGATTGGGTTGTGGCAATGCCACGCTGGTACGTAAGATGCCGTCTTCATGCAGGTTGTGTGTCAGAGGGTAAAATACGCAGTGCCCATCGCGAGCACGAGCGCCAACCAGAGAAACCTCACCGGAGAAGTTGATGCCTTGCTCGACGATGCATTCGCCGTAGGCATCGTCAGGTAGCTGTGGTTCATCGCCGGGACGAATGCGCCACTGTCCTCGCCCGTCATAGCCACCGGTACGACGTTTCACTATGGCAAACTGACCGATATTGCTGAATATCGTCGGCCATTCACCGGCGCTGGACAACAACTGCCACGGAGCCGTCGCGAGTGTTAACTCGTCAAGCAGTTGCTTTTGCGTTAGACGGTCGGCCAAGCGCGGGAAAATATCGCGGTTCACAAAACCGTTATGGCGAGCTAATTCACGCGTTAATGGCGTTTCAGGCCAACGCTCTATTTCTGCGGTAATGACGCCTTGCTGCCAAGGAACCGCTTCAGGATCAACATCTAGACCCACTGGGAAAACGGTGATACCCAGTGGCTCGCCGGCCTGACGTAGCATTCGTCCAAGCTGTCCATTACCTAAGACGCAAACGGGTTTCATGCTTCCTCCCGTGGGTCAGGATGAGCCAGTACTTCGTCGGTTTGTGCCTGACGCCATGCCGCCATGCGACGCGCCAGCATAGGATCATGCAGCGCTAGAATTTGTGCGGCCAGCAAACCTGCATTTGCCGCCCCAGCTTTGCCAATCGCCAGCGTGCCAACCGGAATTCCTCGCGGCATCTGTACGATAGAATAGAGGCTGTCTACGCCGCTTAACGCTGCGCTTTGTACCGGAACACCAAGCACGGGAACCAGCGTTTTAGCAGCAAGCATGCCTGGTAGATGTGCCGCGCCACCGGCACCGGCGATAATCACATCGAAACCTTGTTCGGATGCCTGCTCGGCAAAGCTGAATAATTTATCGGGAGTACGGTGTGCGGAAACCACCTCCACATGGAACTTAACATCAAGCTGGGTCAAAACTTCGGCGGCAAACTGCATGGTGGCCCAATCGCTTTTGGAACCCATCACGATGGCAATTTTTGCCCCTGACGGGTTAGCCGGAACAACGTTGGCTGGCATTGATGGCAAGCTCCTGTTTAACTTACTGACTTTGGCAACTCAGTACTCACTGAGCAGGTAAAGAGGTGCGAAGTATATCACGTGTTTTGGGTGACGAAAACGGTTGCGTCGGCGTGGCAGTACTAACCATTTTGATGAGCGTGTGAGGTTTCATTCCCTCTCTCATTCGATATAAGACTGATTTATACTGTATGGGCTGGTAATATACCGCCACATAACCCAGACCTGAAAAAGTCTGCGGTCAATAAGCATTCGGCCGGTATGAACCGTTGCTCGCTTTCATCAGTTCACACTTCATCAGAGTAAAAAGAAACATGTCTGTCAAAATTTTGGCCTCTTCAATTACGAGCCTAGACACATTTAGCCGCGATCCGGAGACGGCGTTAAAATCCGGCGATCGCGGTGTGATCACCGTGCTTGATAACAACATGCCGATTTTTTACGCTGTTACGCCGGAAAGAATGGCTGAGCTGTTAGCCTTTGAAGAGGCTGCTAGCCGTGCCAATTCAGACGTCGTTTTGGAGGAGTGTCTATTCAGTGATGAAGCAGTGGCTCCTGCTGCGACCCAAATTCCAACGCCATTGGGCAAATTTGTGATGTATCCCGGCTGGCAGCCAGACGCGGATTTTTTGCGTATGGCGGCTATGTGGGGATGTATCCTTACCGCTCCCGTCACGCCCACTGAGTTAGCATCCTTTGTGGCTTATTGGCAGGCGGGAGGGAAAGCCTTCCACCATGTGCAATGGCAGCAAAAACTGGCACGCAGCATACAGCAAAACCGCATGAGTAACGGCGGCCAGCCAAAACGTGATATCAATGACATAGGCGAACAAGACTATTCCATCCCTAAAGGTTTTAGAGGTTAATGATGAAAGATGCCGCTAGCATGAACCTGATGCAGAGATTGAAAAAAATGATGCCTGCTCATGTTTCACCTAAGTTCACCAATGCTGAAGAGTGGCGTATTTGGCAGGAAGAAGAGGGGCGTAAGCGCTCCGAAGCAATTTCACGCGAAAATCAGGCGATGAAAATGCAGCGCGTTTTTAAACGCTCTGGTATCCGTCCTTTGCATATGAACTGCTCGTTCGATAATTACCGAGTCGAGTGTGAAGGTCAACGCATCGCGCTTGAACGAGCTCGCCAGTATGCCGCAGAGTTCGATGGCAATATTGCTAGCTTTGTGTTTTCTGGCAAACCCGGCACAGGAAAAAATCATTTGGCTGCTGCGATTGGCAACGATCTGATTCTGCGTAATAAATCGGTGTTGATTGTTACCGTGGCGGATTTGATGTCGAGTATGAAAGGAACATTCAGCGGTAATAGTGACACCACTGAAGAACGCTTGCTGGAAGATCTTAGCGCGGTAGATTTGTTGGTGATTGATGAGATTGGGGTACAGACTGAATCGCGTTATGAAAAAGTGATTATCAATCAAATTGTCGATCGCCGCTCTTCGTCTAAACGCCCAACCGGTATGCTCTCTAACCTGAATGTTCAGAGCATGAATACGCTGTTGGGTGAACGTGTGATGGACCGAATGAGTTTAGGCAACAGCCTGTGGGTTAATTTCGATTGGGAAAGCTATCGTAGCCGCGTGGTTGGTAACGAATACTAAGCATAGGCGCGTAGCCACGCTGCGCGCTTAGAATGGAAATTCAATCAGCTCAATGCCTTCGGGCGTAACGCTTATCATCGATCCTTGATAATGCCATGCGCCCAACACCGCGCGTTTCGCCTGCTCGCCGTTTGGCATGTCAACGTTGTGAATTGCGGGGCGGTGTGTATGCCCATGAATCAGCCACTCGGCTTGATTTCTCTCTAACGCTTCTATAACAGCCTGCTGATTGACGTCCATGATGGCCTCTGACTTACCATCGTTGGTCATCTGGCTGCGATCGCGCATTTTGGCCGCGATATTTAAGCGGGTGCGTAGCGGCAACCACGAAAATAGCTTTTGAATAAACGGATTATTCACTTTTCGACGATAGCGTTGGTAATCCACATCGTCGGTACACAGCGTGTCGCCGTGCATAATAAGAATGGGGTGTCCATACAGCGACAGCCGTTTTTCCTGCGGTAATAACGTCATTCCGCACTCTTGAGCGAAACGTTTTCCAATCAGAAAGTCACGGTTACCGTGGATGAAATAACAGGGAACGCCTGAATTGGTAAGATCGTGCAGCGCGGAGGCGATTTCACGATGCAACGGCTGTGGGTCGTCATCGCCAATCCAATATTCGAAAAAATCGCCGAGAATATACAAAGCATCTGCCTGATAGGCTTCACGCTGTAAAAAACGAAGAAAACCGGCGGTGATCGCCGGTTCCTGTTCGCTAAGATGCAAATCTGCAATAAATAGCGTGCGCATCAGAAAACGATTACTCGCTAACAGTGACGCTTTTGATGATCACGTCTTCACGTGGAACATCTTGGTGCATACCGCTACGGCCAGTAGAAACCGCTTTGATTTTGTCTACAACGTCCAGACCTTCAACCACTTCAGCGAAAACGGCATAGCCCCAGCCGTCTGGGCGCTCTGAACGGAAGTTCAGGAAGTCGTTATCAACCACGTTGATGAAGAACTGTGCTGTGGCTGAATGTGGATCGTTGGTACGAGCCATCGCCAGTGTGCCACGTGTATTTTTCAGACCGTTATTAGCTTCGTTTTTGATCGGAGCTTTAGTTTCTTTCTGTTTCATGCCAGGTTCGAAGCCGCCGCCCTGAATCATGAAGCTGTTGATAACACGGTGGAAAATAGTGTTGTCGTAGAAACCTTCACGGCAATATTCCAGGAAGTTGGCAACGGTAGCCGGTGCTTTGTCGTCAAAAGTTTTGATGACGATGTCACCGTGGTTGGTGTGGAAAGTAACCATAACAATAATCCTGTTTTTTGATGTTTAGGACGAAAGAAAGCGATTGTAGCCGATGCGTAGCGGGCTGACATCCTTTTGTCGCAGTTAGCCGCACGCCTTTCTTTGCGGTACGTCACTACGATAACGGAAAATGCCCCCAGCCTGCAAAATTCCCTGAAAAGCTAAAACCAGAGAGAACACAAGAAATCGCCAACCAAACAGGTGAAAACAGGGGTTATTCTTGCAAACGGCCTTTCTTCGCGGTTCAATACACCTATATTTTATGTCAAACCTCACGGATACCCCGATGCTAAAGATTTTTAACACACTCAGTCGTCAGAAAGAGGAATTCAAACCTATTCACGCCGGTGAAGTCGGTATGTATGTGTGTGGGGTAACCATTTACGATCTGTGTCACATTGGCCACGGGCGTACCTTTGTTTCTTTTGATGTGGTTGCGCGTTATCTGCGTTATTTAGGCTACAACCTTAAATATGTGCGTAACGTGACTGACGTGGATGACAAAATCATCAAACGTGCGCTGGAAAACGGTGAGACCTGCGATCAGCTGACTGAACGCATGTTGGCAGAGATGCATAAAGATTTCGATTCTCTGAATATTGCGCGTCCAGATCTTGAGCCACGAGCGACGCACCATATCCCAGAGATTATTGAGATCGTTGAACAACTGATTACGCGTGGTCATGCATACGTCGCCAGCAACGGTGACGTGATGTTTGCCGTTGATACCGATCCTGATTACGGGTTGCTTTCTCGTCAGGATTTGGAGCAGTTGCAAGCGGGGGCCCGCGTTGAGATTGCTGATGTAAAACGCAATCCGATGGACTTCGTGCTGTGGAAAATGTCTAAGCCGGGTGAGCCTAGCTGGGAATCTCCATGGGGCCCTGGCCGTCCAGGTTGGCACATTGAGTGTTCTGCGATGAACTGCAAGCAGTTAGGCGCGCATTTTGACATTCACGGCGGCGGTTCAGACCTGATGTTCCCACATCATGAGAATGAAATTGCTCAGTCGAGCTGTGCTCACGATGGCCCGTATGTGAACTACTGGATGCATTCCGGTATGGTGATGATCGACCGCGAAAAGATGTCTAAATCGCTGGGTAACTTCTTCACTATCCGTGATGTGTTACAGCACTACGATGCCGAAACGGTACGCTACTTCCTGATGTCTGGTCACTATCGTAGCCAGTTGAACTACAGCGAAGAGAACCTCAAGCAGGCTCGTTCGGCGCTGGATCGTCTGTATACTGCGCTGCGTGGTACCGACCCTAAGGCTGAGCCTGCGGGTGGTGACGAGTTTGAATCCCGCTTCCGTGAAGCGATGGATGATGATTTCAACACGCCAGAAGCTTATTCGGCGCTGTTTGATTTGGCACGCGAAGTGAACCGTCTCAAATCAGAAGACATGGCTCAGGCTAATGCGCTGGCGGCTGAATTGCGTAAACTGGCGAAGATCTTAGGTTTGTTGGAACAAGATCCTGAAGTCTTCCTGCAAGGCGGCGCTCAGGCTGATGATAGCGAAGTTGCTCAGATCGAAGCGCTAATCAAACAGCGTAACGATGCGCGAGCAGCTAAAGATTGGGCAATGGCGGATTCCGCACGCGATCAGTTGAATGCGTTGGGCATCGTGTTGGAAGACGGTCCACAGGGCACGACGTGGCGCCGTAAATAACGCATTCTGATTAGAAATAATAAAGCCGGCTCATCAGCCGGCTTTTTCGTATCTTGCGTAAGCAATTACGCTTTTACCTGCACGCTTTGACCGTTATAGGTTACGGTCTGTCCATCGATGATTTTGCAGCGTTTGCGGGTTTCGATCTTCCCATCAACTTTCACATAGCCGTCAGCAATTGCGTTTTTGGCTGACGCGCCACTGTCGTTCCAGCCTTGCAGTTTCAGCAGATCGCACAGCTCTACGTGCGGATGGTTTTCCAGATGGAAGATTTCCATGGTGTTATCTCTTTATTCTTGGGAGTGATTCGTTCGAGATGCCGTAACCTTATAGCCTATGCATAACTAAAGCACGACTATCTATATACGGTAGGCAATGCGCTATTATGCCAGCTTGCTCTTAGCAGCGCACAGCTAATATGCTATTTGCGGGTGCATAGAAACACCCGCACAGAGGGGATGTCTTTTGGTATCAGATCCAAAAGGCACGGGCTATATTCATTTAAGCCACAACTAAGCCACAACCACCAGTTTCTGGTTAACAAACTCTTTGATGCCGAGATCGGCGAGTTCATGGCCGTAACCGGAGCGTTTAACGCCACCGAAAGGGAGCTCTGGTGCGGTGCCGCTGAGGGTATTGATAAACACCATACCGGTTTCAATGCGTGAAGCCATTTTCTTGCCGCGCTCAATGTCACCGGTGAAAATCGCACCACCCAGACCATAGTGTGAATCATTGGCAAGTTTCACCGCTTCATCATCGTTTTTCACCACAAATATCATGGCGACAGGGCCAAAGAACTCTTCGAAATAGGCGGGGTTTTCACGTTTGATGTCGGTCAAAATCGTAGGTGCATAGAAGTAACCCGCGTGATCCAGCGCTTTCCCTCCCAGTTTGACTTTCGCCCCATTCTTCACTGCTTTATCGACCTGTTTGACTAAATTCTGCAATGCACCTTTGGACGATAACGGCCCCAGCGTCGTTTGCGGATCTAGCGGATCGCCGGTTTTTACTGATTCCAACGCTTGGGTAAAGCCAGCCATAAATTTATCGGCTACTTTCTCGTGTACGATAAAGCGTTTGGCCGCGGTACAGACCTGTCCGGCATTTTGTAGACGAGCCTGTGCGCCCACTTTTATTGCTTTATCGAGATCGCAGTCGTCTAGAACCACAAAGACGTCATTACCGCCGAGCTCCATCGTTGATTTTTTCAGGTTTTTAGCAGCCTGAGCGGCTACAACGCTACCGGCTTGTTCAGAACCCGTCAGCGCAACGCCACTGACACGGTCATCGTCGATGATTTTTGCAACCTGATCTTGTGAGATAAACAGGTTCGTATAGGCACCTTTTGGCGCACCTGCTTGAGATACCATGCGTTCAAAGGTTTCTGCGCAGTGTGGGACGATGCTGGCATGTTTAACCATCACGCTGTTGCCCACGGCCATGTTTGGTGCTAATACGCGCATTAGCTGGTAGAACGGGAAGTTCCAAGGCTCAACGGCCATGATGATGCCGATAGGATGGTTTTCAACCCATGCATCGCCCAGTTTTGAAGGGTATTTAACCGGTTTAAGCAATGCTTTGGCGTTATCGGCGTAGTACTTAGCAATAGCGGCACAAATCTTCACTTCGCCGCGACTCTGCTCGATCAGTTTACCCATCTCTTGGCTGATGGTTTTTGCGAGCCCTTCCTCATGTTGGGTGAAAAGCTCAGCTAGCTTAGTTAATACGGTGAGACGCTGAGAGATATCACCTTGCGCCCAGTCTGATTTATAGAGTTGATGTGCGGTGGCTAATGCGGATTCGACATATTTGTCGTCATGCTGCGGATATTCTTTGATGAGTTTGTCTGTGTAAGGATTGATTGTCTGGTATGGCATGATGGCTCCTTGCGGGTGATGATCATGTTGACGAAGACGAGTGTCTATTTCTCCGAGATATTTAGTTGAACGACATGATGATTGTGGATTAACTCTAACGATAAGAACCGAGAGTGCAGCGCCCTAATCGCAGATACGTAATAGTTAACTGTAGACAGGAATATGAGATTCTCAAGGCGTGCTAGCTAAACTAAGAATTATCTCCTCGGTGTCACTTAGCGTTGCATATCGGCAATAAAAGCAAAAAAGCCAGTCAGTGACTGGCTTAATTTACTCAGAGTCTAACGATTAAATATCGTGAAATTCTTCGCAGGCTTGCAGAGTGTTCTGGATGAGCGTGGCAACGGTCATTGGGCCGACGCCGCCGGGAACAGGAGTGATCCAGCTAGCGCGTTCCACAGCCACATCAAATTCGACGTCACCGACCACCTTTCCGCTTTCTAGACGGTTGATGCCAACATCGATCACGACGGCACCCGGTTTGATCCATGCTCCGGGAATAAAACCAGGTTTACCCACGGCAACGACAACCAGATCGGCATTTTCGACATGCTTTTGCAGGTCTTTGGTAAAGCGATGGGTAATGGTGGTGGTACAGCCTGCGAGCAAGAGTTCAAGTCCCATAGGACGGCCGACAATGTTAGACGCGCCAACGACTACGGCGTTCAGGCCGTATGTATTGATTTCGCAACGTTCCAGCATGGTGATAATGCCACGTGGGGTACAAGGTCGAAGTTTCGGTGAACGCTGGCATAGACGGCCCACGTTGTACGGATGAAAACCGTCGACGTCTTTATCGGGGCTGATACGCTCTAATACCTTAACGTTGTCGATACCTGCTGGCAGAGGAAGCTGAACTAGAATGCCGTCGATGGTGTTATCGGCGTTAAGGTCATCAATTAAGCTTAACAGCTGCTCTTCGCTGGTGGAGATCGGGAGGTCGTAAGATTTCGATACAATACCGACTTCTTCACAGGCGCGGCGCTTGCTACCGACGTAAATCTGCGAGGCAGGATTCTCACCTACCAAAATCACTGCCAGCCCAGGGGCACGTTTCCCCTCAGCCAAACGTTGTTGTACACGCACAGCCATTTCGCTTCTAACCTGCTGCGCAATCGTTTTACCATCAATAATCTTTGCTGCCATCAGTGACGAGGTCCATCAATATTATTTAAGCGGGGGAGGGATGCTATTGTGTCAGATGCAAAGCGTGCTGTCAGGCAAAGAATAACCATAAAATAACCAAGTGGATGATCAAACGGACAAAAGGCATTGACTCAAAGCAGACTGACCGTATAATCCAAATCCGCTGCACTGCCTGACAGTTAGCATCTGCTACACCGTCCCAATGCGCCCTTAGCTCAGTTGGATAGAGCAACGGCCTTCTAAGCCGTAGGTCACAGGTTCGAATCCTGTAGGGCGTACCATTGAAAATCAATAAGTTACATCACTTCTAGTTACATTTAATCTAGCTCACTAGTCAAATAACAAGCCAAGTTAGTTAAAACCCCGTCATTGCTTTCAATCCTCTTAAAAATTCTCCCTTCGTCGCAAAAGATGACACGAAAAACAGCCTCAATGTGGTGCTTTGCACTCAATACGCACTAAGATAATGAGAGTCAGAAATTACAATCGGGGCCGTTATGAACAAAAAAATGCCTGCTCGATGCCATTGTGGTGCCGTCGCCTTTACCGTTGAACTTAGTGATGGGTTTAATACCGCGCGCCGCTGTAACTGTTCATTTTGCCGTATGCGTGGAGCCATTGCGGTGTCTGCGCCACTGTCCGGAATCGAGATAATTCGTGGTAAAGATAAGCTCGTCGAATACCGTTTTAACACTCAGCAAGCGGTGCATTTTTTCTGCTCGGTTTGCGGCATTTATACCTTCCATCAACGCCGTTCCAACCCCGAACAATATGGCGTTAACGTTGCGTGTATTGAGAACGTTTCACCTTTCGACTTCCCATCAGTTGCCGTGATGGAAGGTACTCACCATCCGAATGATGGCGGCGGCGGTATTGCGGGGTATTTAACTTATAAGCCGTTGTAGGATGCGTGGAATATTTGCGTTTAAATCACGCAGCCGAAAATATCTCATCACTTTTAATTTATAGATTTTTTGTATTAAATTAGCTGAAAGTACAAGGGGGATAATATTATAAAATAATATTTATCGACGAAGTTTTTTGAAGGTTTAGGTATAATTAAATCCGTTTCTGGTCACGGAAATAGTCGCATCGTACCAGCTACAATCGCCCAATAATAAAAAACCTGCTTGTCAGTGAGTTTTTTATTCTGTAGTATCGCCCCGTTTTTTACCCTATCACTCACTCAGCAAAGGAGGTTACATCATGCAACAACAAACAATGTTTACCCTTTGCAGGACTCGTTCCCAGGCATAATCGCCCTGTCTTCTTTTGGTTTCAGGTATTGCTCTGGCTACGGCCTGCCACATCCTAAATTTAATAATTGATCGTCAGGATTGGTTTAATGAGCAATATTATTCGCTCCGTGTCGCCACGCGTCTCATATATCGCGTCTGAACACACCTGGATTGAAGGCAAAGCAATCCAACAGCTCGAAACAACGGCAAATTTACCCGATATGGTTCAGGTTACAGGGATGCCAGATTTACATCCCGGCCGAGGTTACCCCGTCGGTGCCGCTTTCTTTTCACAACATCGTTTTTATCCCGCACTGATCGGCAATGATATTGGCTGCGGCATGTCCGTGTGGCAGACGGATTTAGCTGTCGCTAAACAGTCGCTGGATAAACTGGAAAAACGGCTGGGAAATATCGATGGGCCGCTGGAAGAACATTTTCTGGCTGATATTCCGGCCGAATTTAGCCATCACTATTCATTAGGCACCATTGGCGGTGGTAATCATTTCGCTGAATTTTTGCAGGTCGATGAGATATTCACCCCACTTGCAGCGCTTGATAAAAAACGGCTGATTTTACTGGTTCACAGCGGTTCGCGTGGATTAGGTCAGGCGATTCTGGAAGCTCATATTCGCCAGTACGGGCATCACGGGCTGGAGCAGGATTCGCCGGAAGCCAGCGATTATTTGCGCCAGCACGAGCTCGCGCTGGAGTTTGCCGCCTGCAACCGCCACTTCATTGCACGCAGAATGATGGAACGCCTGCGCACCGATGGGGAGCCGTTGCTTGATATTGCGCATAATTTCCTCGAGAAAGCGTCGGTTAATGGCGTTGATGGCTGGCTGCATCGCAAAGGGGCCACTCCGTCAGATCGGGGGCTGGTTGTTATTCCCGGCTCTCGCGGCGATTTCAGCTATTTAGTGGAGCCACTTCCAGGCGCAGAAAGTTTGTTTTCGCTGGCACACGGTGCAGGCAGGAAATGGATGCGCTCGGAATGCAAAGATCGGCTGTCTGCAAAATTCACCGCCGATCAAATGTCGCGCACGCATTTTGGCAGCCGAGTTATTTGCCGCGACCGTCAGCTGATTTATCAGGAGGCACCGCAGGCTTATAAGCCGATCGATACGGTTATTGATTCCTTGCAGCAAGCGGGACTTATCACAGTGGTTGCTCGTCTCAAACCGGTTCTGACGTATAAAACCAGCGGAGAAACCGTATGATTTTATTGCAGATTTCGTCAGCTCAGGGGCCGGATGAATGTGCTTTAGCCGTCGCGCTGGCCTTAAGGCAGTTACAAAAAGAAGCGGCAGCGCTGGGTGTGGAAGCCACGGTTGCAGAACAGGAACCGGCCCGCCGCGCCGGGACTTTGCGCTCCGTTTTGCTCTCGCTTGACGGAGATGCGGCAGAGCAAATTTCCAGTACCTGGTGCGGCACATTGCAATGGACGTGTGAAAGCCCATGGCGCGGCGGAAATGGCAGAAAAAACTGGTTTATCGGCGTCGCCCGCTACTCTCTTAAGGACGTGGTGATAGAGGGGGAAATAAAGTTTGAATCCCTTAAATCATCCGGCCCCGGTGGGCAGCACGTTAATAAAACAGAATCTGCTATTCGCGCAACCCACCTTGCCAGCGGCATCGTGGTAAAAGTGCAAACCGAACGCAGCCAGCATGCGAATAAACGGCTGGCGAAACTGTTAATTGCTCACAAAATAGAGCAACAACAGCAAAATATACACAGTGAAATTAAGGCCCAGCGCAGGATGTTTCATCATCAAATCACACGGGGTAATCCTGTGCGAACGTTTAAAGGACCCGATTTCACACCGGTGAAATAATAAAAACGGCTGGGTTTTCCAACCTGACCCAGCCGTTTCAATGGAAGAATAAAACTATGGAAATGCAAAGAAAATACAACCGGACGTATCACTATCCGTTCTCGCCGGGCACCACCAGCGACGACAGAATAAATAGCGATTACTGGCAGGATATTCAGCTTATCCCGCAATTGGTGCATACGGAAAAATTAGACGGCGAGAATAACTGCCTGAATCGGCTTGGCGTTTTTGCCCGTTCACACGCCACGCCAACAATTTCGCCATGGACGCAGAAAATACGTCAGCGCTGGCAACTGATTAAAAACGATCTGGGCGATATCGAACTTTTTGGTGAAAATCTGTATGCCATTCACTCCATTGAGTACCAGTATTTAGAGCAGGATTTCTATTTGTTTGCCGTGCGCTGCAAAGATATGTGGCTCAGTTGGGAAGAAGTGCAGTTTTACGCCAGCTTATTTGATTTTGGCTGCGTACCGGAATTACTGATTCCAACGAACGTTCAGGATGAAAAAGAGTACCGAAAAGCTGTGCTTGAAAAGGTGAATACATCAGGACTTTTCGCCCCACATGATGTTCACACGGGTTTGCTGTGCACCATAGAAGGAATTGTTACGCGCAATGCAGCGGAATTTCCTGTCGATCAATTTTCGCATAATGTTTTCAAATACGTGCGTAAAAATCATGTGAAAACCGACCAGCACTGGAGAGTAAACTGGCAGCGCGCACGGCTGGCATATGAGATGAAAAAGGAGAATCATAGTGGTCTGGACGCTGAGTGAAAATAAAGCGTGGCCCGCGCTACGCCAGCGGTTTAGCTGGGTGGCCGATATGCATACAACGCCACAAGATCCGCAGCATCATGCTGAAGGTGATGTCGCCGTCCATACCCAGCGCGTGTTGGCGGAGCTGCAAAAAATGGCGGATTACTCCTCGCTTTCAGCCCAGCAGCAGGAAATCGTCTGGGCGGCAGCATTGCTGCATGATGTAGAAAAACGGAGCACCACGCGCACGCTGGAAGACGGCAGTATTGTTTCACCAGCCCATGCTAAACGCGGCGAACTCACTGCGCGCTCGATTCTTTTTCGCGATGTTCCAACGCCTTTTGCGATTCGGGAGCAGATTGCGGCACTGGTTCGCTTTCACGGTTTACCGCTGTGGGTTATGGAAAAACCGTCGCCAGAGCACGCGCTGATCACCGCGTCGCTTCGTCTGGATACCCGTTTGCTGGCTATGCTTGCGCGGGCAGATGTCCTGGGGCGGGAGTGTCACGACCGGGCAGAATTACTGGAACGTATTGAGATTTTTGAGCTTTATTGCCAGGAGCTGCAATGCTGGGGAGAGGCGAAAAACTTTTCCAGTTCAGGGCATTGTTATCACTTTCTGACGCATCCTCATGCCAGCCCTGATTTTGTTCCCTTCGAACAATTTAAAAACGAAGTAATTATGCTTTCAGCGCTGCCGGGCATGGGTAAAGACCGTTACATCTCACGCCATGGGCAAGGAATGAAGGTCATCAGTCTGGACGATCTCCGCCGGTTAAACGGGTTATCGCCAGAAGATAGGAAAGCCACCAGCTGGGTCGTGCAACAGGCAAAATCACAGGCGAAGCAATATTTGCGCAGCGGCGAATCGTTTATCTGGAATGCAACCAACATTACCCGCCAGCTGCGCGGCCAACTGGTCGATCTTTTCGCCGCCTATGGTGCCCGAGTAAAAATTGTCTATCTGGAAGTCCCTTATCCGCAATGGCAGCAGCAGAATAAAAACCGCCATTACAGCGTTCCTGATGCCGTAATGACCAGAATGCTAAGCAAGCTGGAAATACCGCAGGCAGATGAAGCCCACGAGGTGGCGTATGTTGTGGAGTGATGAGTTGTGAATGGTGGTCAGATTTTGAAAAAGCCAATATCTATCAGATGGTTAATTTTAGCCGTGGCCATTTTCTATTCAGCATCAGGCATGGCTCAAACGTTCCTTGAAGCAAAGGACGTTATTGGCTTGAGGATCGAAAAATCCAATGACAAAACAGGCGAGATTTTAAACATCAGCGGCTTATCAGCGCATAGCGCTTTAGCCGTTAAAAATATGGAATCAAAAATTATTGATAACCATATTCTCTCGGTAAAAATCGCCCTTACGATGGCAAGGTCTGAAACATCAGGCAGGTTTAATTACACAGTCAATCTGCCGAAAGAAATTAACTCCGTTGAATTTGGGAATGAACGGCAAGTGGTATGGAGGAGAGAATTAGCAGATAAGAAATATCTTTAGTGGATCAGTTTGGAACAATTTGAAAACCAGAATATCGATTATGATCGTGTCCATTTTACGTAGGTTATAAAAATGCTCATACCTCTTAGAGATATGAGCAAAAACTCTATTTTCATTTATGAATTTACTGATATTATCTCTGGTGTTGGCTGTTGATATAGTTTTATGTTATTTCTTTAGATGTGTAAATGGTTGATTTTAAGTATAGTTCTGTTTGTGTAGGGTTGTTTTTATGTAGGGTTACTTTTATGTAGGATGGAATCTATGAAAGCACTTTCCTTACCTGAGCACTTAATTAGATTATTCGAAAATGATCCCGTGGTTGGATGGGCGGTAAAGGATAGGGATTCTAATTTCGTTTATGTGAACAAGGCATTTAAAACATGGCAAACAATCTCCACATCTTATGATTATGAGGGATTGAAAATTAACGATATTCCTGTTCCCGTAGCCGAGTTCGCCGATGAGTTTGAAAAGCAGGAAAGATATATAGAGGCATCAGGGAAAGCGGTTAGGGCGATAACAACGCATATCCAGGGAAAAGAAAAAATAATGCAGCCTGCTTATAACGTACAAGAGCCGCTATTTGATGAAAACAATGTTTGTGTGGGGACTATCATCAGTGTAAGGCATGTCAATATTATCACCCCCACATCATTGCTTACAGGTAAAATAAATCAGCATGCAGTTTTTCAGGCACCATCTGATCTTTTCACAGAAAAAGAATGGGAAGTCGTTTATTTGATGCAGTGCAATTTAAGCCTCAAGGAGATAAGTGGCGTTCTTAAGGTCTCTGTTGATGCGATAAATGGCAGGCTCAGGAGTTGTTATAGAAAAACAAGCGTTAACTCAGCGTCTTCTTTGATTGAATTCTGCAGGAGTAACAAGCTTGATGGCTATATCCCACTGTTTTTCTTGAAAAAAGGTCACATTATCATCGATGGTTGACTCAAATGACATTTTATTTTGATAAGTCTTTGTTCGGCTGGGCTATCAAAGATAGTTTATCCAAATATATTTATGCTAATGATTTAGCCTGTAATTACTTCAATACCTCTTCTAAAGAAATTATAGGCTGTTCAGATATAGATCTGGTTCCGGATATTGGCGATTTTTATAAATATATCCGGAACGATGATAAGAAAATTATCGCTAATCAAAAAATGAGTGTTGCCTTAAAAATCTTCGATTATAGCGGGCAAGGAAAATTAAAAGCTTTTTTAGTGGAAAAACGCCCGTGGGCTCTGGCTGATGCTTCATTAGGCATAATTTGTACGTACATGGAGCTGACGAATGTCTATTTTTCAACATTCCTTAGCCAACATTGCAGAAAGCCGATTGTTTTCACTAAACCCTCAACTATTTTCACAGATCGTGAATGGGAGGTCATCCTGTTACTATTCTGTGGTGTAAAAAGGGACATTATCTCCGAGATACTTGGCATCAGTGCTTTAACGTTAAGAAACAGAATAATACGTTGCTGTGAAAAAGCTCAGGTGCACAATGTGACGGCCTTGGTTGAGTACTGTTATTGCCATGGATGGGATAATTATATTCCTCCTTTTTTTCTGAAAAAAGGGCATGTCTCCCTTGCTTGATAGATATTAAATTTGTGTGCTGACAGAGGCAACCGCTCGACTTTCCAAGTGGCCTGCTTCAGTGTCCATAACATTTACCTATGATTAACGAATGAAGCTACTGGTTCTAACACATATTCTTTTTAGAAATCATAAATTCTGATTTTTGCTTCAGGCCGAGAAAAACGCTTCTCATCGCGAGCTTAATTGAGACATCATGGCGAAATCTGCGAATGTTCAGGGAACAGAGTCATGACGCTTTATCAGATCAAACCCGCTTTTCAGGGGCTTTTGCGCCCACTGATGTTCTTATTGCACAGACATCGAATTACCGCGAACCATATTACACTCGCCGCGATGGTGCTCTCCTTCATTACGGGAGCGTTGCTGATTGCTTTCCCTCGTCCAAGTTTGTTTATTCTGCTGCCCATCGTGTTGTTTGTACGCATGGCGCTTAATGCGCTGGATGGCATGCTCGCGCGTGAGTGCAACCAAAAATCTCGTCTCGGAGCTATTCTCAATGAAACGGGGGATGTGCTCTCCGACATCGCACTCTATCTTCCTTTTATGTTGCTTCCCGATAGTAATATGCCGTTGGTTCTCGTGATGCTGTTCTGTGCGGTAATGACGGAGTTTTGTGGCGTTTTAGCGCAAACCATTAACGGTATCCGCAGCTATGCAGGGCCTTTGGGAAAAAGCGACAGGGCATTGGTATTTGGTACCTGGGGACTCGCGTTGTCGATCTGGCCGCAGCTTGTGCAATGGAACAACGTCATGTGGGGTATTGCAACGCTATTGCTGGTATGGACGGTTATTAACCGCTGCCGTAGCGTTCTACGTGATGAGGTAGCGAAATGATGGTGCTGGAAAAGTCCCTCGCGGTTGTTTTTGCAATTTTATTGGCAGCAACGGTGGTGAATGGCTTGCTGGTGCTGTTACGTCCGAGTAAAGACTGGCGGGAGCTAACGCTACGAATCCGAACGTGGTGGGTCATTATTATCCTGTTTTCGCTGGCGTTACTTAGCCCTCATTGGTTGGCGCTGATATTTTTCGCGTTGGTCAGCTTTATGGCGCTAAAAGAGTTTCTGACATTGGTACCGTCACGACAATCTGACCGCATGCCGCTGTTATGGATGTTTGTTGTTATTCCCATTAACTACTGGCTGATTGGTATCGGTTGGTACGGAATGTTTGTGGTATTTATTCCTATCTATGTTTTTTTGTTTTTACCGGCGCGTATGGTGATTGCAGGAGATACGCAGGGCTTTCTACGTACGGCATCCCAGCTTCATTGGAGTTTGATGACCACCGTTTTTGCCTTCAGCCACGTTGCCTTTTTGCTGATGTTACCTGCTGATGGTAAGCAGACGGGGGCTCTGCTGGTGCTGTTTCTCGTCGGTCTGACGGAGTTCAACGATATTGCGCAATATCTGTGGGGAAAATCTTTTGGTCGTATCAGAGTGACGCCGAAGGTCAGCCCTAACAAGACGTTGGCGGGTTTGCTGGGGGGCGTGGCGACCACGGCATTAGCGGCAACGCTGTTGGGACCATTGCTGACGCCGTTAAGCTGGCCGATGGCGCTGTTGGCGGGCGTTATTATTGGCATAACTGGTTTTTGTGGCGATGTCGTGATGTCTGCGATTAAACGCGATATCGGCGTTAAGGATAGCGGCACGCTGTTGCCCGGCCACGGTGGTATCCTAGACCGACTGGATTCTCTTATCTTCACCGCGCCGGTCTTCTTCCATTTCATTCGCTATTTCTGCTATTAACCTATGACGACACGTATTCTCCGCCAGTTGTTTTCGCTGTGTATTGTCTGGCCAGTGATTTGGCTGTGGCTTGGCCTACGCGTGAAGCATCGCGAGAAACTGCCAAAAAGCGGGCCGGCGATTGTGGTGGCTAATCACAACAGCCACATGGATGTCTTTGCGTTACTTTCTCTTTTCCCGCTATGCCGTCAAGCAGAGGTGCATCCGGTCGCTGCCGCAGATTATTTCTTACGTAATAAATGGATGGCGTGGTTTGCCCTTAATATCCTCAACATTATCCCTATTTCGCGAAAGGGTGGGGAAGCTAACCCATTGGCGCAGTGTGAGCAGGCATTGCGTGAGGGCAAAACGCTAATCCTCTTTCCTGAAGGCTCACGTGGAGAACCCGGAAAACTGTCGCCGCTGAAGTCTGGGCTGTGGCATCTAAGCCAAAGTGTGCTAGAAGTGCCAATTATTCCCGTTTGGTTGCGGGGAACCGAACAAGTGATGGCAAAGGGGAATCGTATCCCACTCCCACTGTTTATCGACGTCACTATTGGTGATGCGCTGAGTTTTAATCCCGATAAAAAAGCGTTTATGGACGATCTAAAGCACCAGTTGCTGGCGCTTTCGCAACAAACAACAGGAAATCATTCTCATGATTAATACACGGACGCCGGATGAGCGGCAATTTTTGACCAGCGATAATACCGAGCTGTTTTATCGCTACTGGCCCGCAACGTCGGCGGGTGTAACGCCGAAAGTGATCGTTTTGTTCCATCGCGGGCATGAACATTCTGGCCGCCTGCAACATATTGTCGATGAGCTGGCGATGCCGGACACGGCGTTTTACGCGTGGGATGCGCGTGGGCATGGGCGCTCGCCCGGTCAACGGGGCTACAGCCCGTCGCTGTCCCGCTCGGTTCAGGATATGGACGAGTTCGTCCGTTTTGTCGCAGCCGATAGTCAGGCGTCAATGGAAGATGTGGTAGTGGTGGCGCAAAGTGTCGGCGCGGTTTTGGCTGCCACTTGGGTTCATGATTATGCCCCAACTATCCGCGGCCTTGTTCTGGCATCCCCCGCCTTTAAGGTCAAACTGTATGTGCCGTTTGCCCGTCCGGGGCTGGCATTGATGCATCGTCTACGCGGCCTCTTTTTCGTTAACTCCTATGTCAAGGGCAAGTACCTGACGCATGATCCGGAACGTGTGGAGAGTTTCAACCACGATCCGTTAATTACCCGCCCGATTGCGGTCAATATTTTGCTCGATCTCTACAAAACGGTGGAGCGGATCGTCAGCGATGCCAGCGCGATTACGCTACCTGTGCAGATGCTGGTTTCCGGGGAGGATTACGTTGTCCACCGGCAGCCGCAGCTCGATTTCTACCAGCGATTGCGTAATCCGCAGAAGGAGCTACATGTTTTGCCAGGGTTTTATCACGATACGCTGGGTGAGAAAGAGAGACATCTGGCGTTCGATAAAATGCGCGAGTTTATTGGCACCCTCTATTCCAAACCAGTGCAGCGTTTTGATTACAGCAATGAAGACCGTTGGAGTCAGGGAGCTGATACTTGGAGAGTGTTAAGCGGTGGGCCGGAACCCTACTCACTGGACGATATTGTGTACCGCGGTTTACGTTATGGTATGAAGATTTTGGGTACTCAGTCCGCGGGGGTACGTCTGGGGTTTGAGACGGGATTTGATTCCGGCAGTACGCTGGATTATGTCTATCGTAACCAGCCGCAGGGCAGTAGTGCGCTGGGACGCCTGATTGACAAAAACTACCTTAATAGCGTGGGTTGGAAAGGAATACGCCAGCGTAAGATTCATCTACAGAAGCTGATTCAGCAGGCGGTCATTACTCTTGCGGAGCAGGGTAAAACGGTGCGAGTGGTGGATATCGCCGCTGGTCACGGACGCTATGTGCTTGATGCGCTGGAGGGCGAAGCCGCAGTTAACGAAATCCTGCTGCGCGACTACAGTGAGCTGAATGTATCGAAAGGGCAAGAGATGATCGCCAGCCGAGGCATGGCCGGACGCGCTCGCTTTGAACAGGGGGATGCGTTCAATCGTGAAGAACTGGCCGCGCTGGAACCCCGTCCGACGCTGGGGATTGTCTCCGGGTTGTATGAACTGTTTCCGGAGAATACGCTGGTACGTAATTCGTTGGCTGGGCTGGCGGAGGCGATTGAGCCGGGCGGGATTCTGATTTATACCGGACAACCTTGGCATCCACAGCTCAAAACTATTGCTTGGTCGCTGACTAGCCATAAAGATGGCAAAGCGTGGGTAATGCGAGTGCGTACTCAGGGGGAAATGGATGCTCTGGTGCGGGAGGCCGGTTTTGATAAATGCGCCCAGCTCATTGACGAGTGGGGGATTTTCACGGTGTCTATGGCGGTGCGTCGCGCATCATGACCACTCGGCGTTCCGTCTACTGGCAGGGAATGGGCTGGCTGATTCTGCTTGCCCCGTTTTTCTTTTTAACTTACGGGCAAGTTAATCAGTTTACCGCTGGGCGAGATAACATTGGCAGTCTGGTTTTTGGCTGGGAACACAATATTCCCTTTGTGCCGTTGACCATCATTCCCTACTGGAGTCTGGATCTGCTGTACGGTCTGTCGCTGTTCGTCTGCACGTCGCTGAACGAACAGCGTCGGTTGGTGTGCCGATTGGTACTTGCATCGCTTATTGCCTGCGCTGGCTTCTTACTATTTCCGCTGAGGTTTACCTTCGCGAGGCCTGAGATTCCCGGTCTTGCCGGTTGGTTATTCGGCCAGCTTGAGCAGTTCGATTTGCCGTATAACCAGTCACCGTCTTTGCACATTATTTTGTGTTGGCTGCTCTGGCGCCATTTTCAGCGTCATCTCGCTGGGAAATGGCAAACGCTGAACAGCGGCTGGTTTTTGCTGATCGCCGTATCTGTTTTGACCACTTGGCAACATCACTTTATTGATGTGATGACGGGGCTGGCCGTCGGAATAGTTATTGACTGGCTGATACCGGAGCAGGGTAAGTGGCTCTGGCGCAGTGCCTCAGCTAAGCACAGGGTTTTGGCTACTCGTTATCTCTGCGGTGCGCTGGCGTGTTTGGCTGGGACTTTTTTTACCGCTTGGTTGTGGTGGCCGACATTGTCGTTGCTGATTGTGGCATTGGCTTACGGCTTGCTTGGCGTTGATGCGTTACAAAAAGATGAGAAAGGGCGCTTAACTCCCGCTGTTTGGTGGCTGTTGTTGCCATGGCGAGTTGGAATGACGATCTCTATGCATCGGTATACTCGCCATTTACCGGCCTATAACCCATTAACGGATGGCGTGTTCCTTGGGACATATCCGCGGAAACCTATCGCACAACAGGCGGTACTGGATCTGACCAGTGAGTTTTCCCGCTCCCGGTTTACACAAGGCGTTGCTTATTACTGCGTCCCGATGCTGGATCTTGTTAATCCAGATGAGGCAACGCTAGGCCGAGCCGTTGAGGAATTGGAACAGCTGCGCGTAACGCACGGCAGCGTACTTATTCACTGTGCGCTAGGACTTTCGCGCAGTGCGCTGGTGGTTACCGCATGGTTGATGCAGCGTTATCCAGAACTGACGTTGGAACAAGCCGTAGAAAAAGTGCGTAACGCTCGCCCTCAGGTCGTTTTCACCACTGAACATATGGAGTTGCTGAATCGATGGATGACAAAAATCACTGTGTGACTAGTAGGGCTGCTCTGCAACCACTCCTCGTACAACAAACCCTGAAAAGTTGGCGTTTCTTTCTACTCTTTTCTGTTCCACCCATAGTTTGGGTGATCTTTGCTGATCCGTCGTTTTTGCTCCGAACTTTTATCGCTTTACTGTGCGGCGTCGTGTGGTTCGGTTGCTGGCGGCTTTGGCTGGATGAACACTACTTTCGATTGATAAGCGAAGAGAATAATAGGGTTGCCGGAGAGGTACTTTTTGTTATCTGGCGCCGAGAAAAGCTACAGGAACTTACGTTTATCGAGCGTCAACAGGGTGCTATGAATCAGTGTCGATACACCATGTGGATTACGGGTGGGCTGTGGGTTGTTTGGCTGATGGGGTTGTTATGGCAATACGCGACGTTTTAATTTTGTATTTAATAAAGAGATGGCTCTATTGAATAATAGGTATTTTACCTAACTTGGTTTGTAGTCATAATACAACTCCAATTATTTTAGTTATAAAGGTAAATAAGTGGATGCACAAAAGGTGTGCAGGCTTTACCTACACACCCTCTGAATTAATTTTCTTCTGTTTCGTAAACATCAGTCTTTTTAGTTAAAACATGATCCTCCATCGTTGTCTGACTGTCTCTGACATTTTTCTGTACAGAGATTGCGCCAAACAAACTAAGGAAGAATGCAATAGCATAAAATCCTTTCTCACTCGGTAGTAGGGTGGCATTCCATAACCCTACTGCAAGTAAGATAACGGCGATAAAAAATGAGGCTATGCAAGATATATAATAAATGTGGCTGGTGGGGATATTTTCTATACGATCCCTGACCGTTTTTTGCAATGATACCGAGGAAAAAAGAGCCAGTAGGATTACAGCAAAATAATACCCTTTTTCATTTAATTGCATATCTGAACGCCATAAACCAATAATATAAACAACCACCCCGCCAACCAATGCCAGCCATGACATAGCTGCAAATGCAGGTGATGTGTTATTTTGAGAATTTAATTTCATAGATAATCTATAACCCTTATAGTCTTTTATTCTGGGATTATTCCCCATTTGTTGATAAATCTCACCGTCAAATGATGGTGAGGCTGAACAGCGATCCTGAATTGACTCTCCGAGAACAATTTTTGGGCCACTTAAATGTGTTTGGCAGTGGAGTAATATGACATCCAGTACCGCACTACCTCTAGCTACATATTCTCGCAACGATCTGAGCAGACGTTTTTTTGCTTAGGGGCGTCCGCAGCGTTAAAGCCCACAGCGTCAATGCCATAATTTTTGACCAGATATAGCACGCTGATGTTGAAATGCTTGAGAGATAATAGTCAGCTTGGTTTTCCCAAAGACATCTTTAGCTCGAACAACAGAATCAAGTGTTGTAAATCCAGCATAGCCACAGTAAATCACGCTCTGAGGAACGCCTTTCGCCATTAATGTTTTTTGCATTATTATCCCCAAACAGTTTCATCAGCATGAAAATACATATTGGATACTTATTAATTATCCGCCATGTGAATGAAAGGATGAATGTGAATGATGTGGGGATGTGGATGAGCCAAAACCACCTCTTGTTGAGGTCTTTGTCAGCGCGACGCCAGATATTTTAGGGTTGAATTTTTCACCTGAGAGCGAACGAAAATTTTCATTTGTGGTACCTTGTGAATAAAATGCCTTTCCCTGACTCGAATTATGATTGTAGCCAAAATAATTTGGATAAGGATAGTAATGCGCAGAGGGTGTTCCAGTTTGAGCTATATCGCATTCTGTATCAGGATAGTCATTTTCACAGTCGCTTTTATTTTTATAATTTTTACTGTTTTGAATCGCATCATTAATGGACTGTTCTTTAAGTTTGCTACATTGGTCGTAGGAAAAATCACTATTTGAGTAACAATCAACAGCGGAGGTAAAAGGACGCGATAAATATTCTTTTGTTGTTTCAGTACTAGGAGTATCGCATCTGGTTAAAAAAAATCCTACACTAAGAACTCCTGTAAAAATGAAAGAATAATGCCAAAATATCCGCTTTTTGCGGAATCGCTCTTTATGTATGTGCTTAGTTCGTTTCATTTCTGTAATAATTCCATGATAACTATACTGTTTGTAGTGCTGATGTTGTCTCTGCCATGACTCCATCCTTTTTCTTGCAACAGGCAAAGCCTAACAACATACTTAATCATATACATTGGTTCAAATAGTGGTATCGCATATATATGAAAATGTAGAATTTCTACGATTACGGTTAGCATAGTAAATCCGTAAAATAAAACAGACCAGCTAATAGCTAACGAGTTTTTAACATAATGGTTATAAAATTAAGATATAATGAGAACATCAATGTTTTAAAAAGTAACTTTACGCCTTTTTATCAATCTTTGCGTATAGAATCAATAGATGAAATGTATTTTCAGAAAAAACCCGTGGTTAGTGATATGACTTATCTATAAGGAGATATTGTTCAATATCTTTAATTAGCTTTATTTATACCTTTACGCAGAAGGTATCTGGCTGTTCTGCATACTGATAATAATATTATTTTTTTCAATCTAGTCCGGAGGCGTTTGATGTTTTAACACAGAGAAAACTATCGTTGTAGAGGGGGCCTTTTCATTTCGCACGCCTCTACAATGTCTCTTTTATGCTGTTTAGAAATAGCATAATTTTACCGTTTTGAAGTGAGCTATTTCCTTTTGCTCAATAGCAGATGTTCTAAATGATATTGCTTAATTTTATTGAGTACCGTGGTGTGTGACAATCCGATTTGGTTAGCGACCTTCCTAGCAGAGCCCAGTGATACAAGATATTTCCTGATAATCTCTCGTTCTTGAGTTTCAATCATCGCTTTAATGCTGCCATTTTGTATGCTGCTTTCAGGATTTTTATCCTCTGGCAGCGAAATATCGGCACCGGAGATTTCAGGTTTTTCAGCTAATAGCATGGTTCTGAGTAGAATGTTTTTTAGCTCACGTACGTTTCCTGGCCATGAATAGCCCATCAGAACTTCAAGTGCACTCGGCAGCAGTATGAGCTTTTTGTTTAATTCTGCAGCGTATTTTTGGAAAAAATAGCTCACAAGTGGAAGGATATCCTCTTTGCGTTCTCTCAATGGGGGTATGGTAATGGGGAGAATATTGACGCGATAGTAGAGATCCTCGCGAAATAGTTTTTGTTCTATTAAATGCTCTAGGTTTTGGTTAGTGGCTACGATGACTCTTACGTCTACATATTGGGTCTTGAGTCCGCCAACTCGCTTGATCATACCATCTTGCAGCACGCGTAATAATTTACTTTGCAGCGTAAGTGAAAGTTCACCAAACTCATCAAGAAAAATAGTGCCGTGATTGGCACTTTCAAATAAGCCCATCTTCCCGCCTTTAAGTGCGCCACTAAAAGCACCATATTCATAGCCAAATAGCTCGCTTTCGACTAACGATTCAGGGATTGCAGCACAGTTTATCGCTTCAAACGGACACGCTTTGCGCTCGCTAGCATGATGGATGGCTCTGGCAATGAGCTCTTTGCCTGTCCCCGTCTCCCCACGAATAAGAACCGTATATTTGCTTTGGGCTATTTTTTTTGCAGTGGCTAAACAGGTTACCATGCTAGGGCTAGCATAAATGAGCTCATCAAAGTCTGATGGTGTTTTTCCATTTTTATATTTTTGCAAAACTTTTTTAT
Source organism: Hafnia sp. HMSC23F03 (assembly GCF_001816025.1). Classification (NCBI taxonomy): domain Bacteria; kingdom Pseudomonadati; phylum Pseudomonadota; class Gammaproteobacteria; order Enterobacterales; family Hafniaceae; genus Hafnia; species Hafnia sp. HMSC23F03. The sequence continues at coordinate 195,503 of NZ_KV824231.1, read as the reverse complement.
TTTCGGTGTTTTTGCAGGCTGGGTTATTAATGAAAATAGTTGCGCCAGTAATCTTGTTTTCCCGTAAGATAGGGCGAATAGTGCAGCTAAAAAGATCTCCGTTTGTTTTACTTTCAATTTCTTTTGCGTATATTTTTCCACAGCGGAAATCCTTTATCTCATTCCAGCTTACAATAGAGGATATATTTCTGCCGATAATCTCATTTCGTGATAGGTTAAATGTTTTTTCTGCAATGTGGTTGAATTCATTAATAATCCCATAGTTAGAGATAACAATATGACCATAATCAGAAAATGAGAGTTCAGAAGGCTCGCCGTTAGCAGGATATACGCTAAGAATATCATGATTGATCAGCAAGTTGCCGAGGAGATATTGTAATTTGCTTTCTGAAGGAATGTTAAATCGAATAAAAATCTCGCAAGAAGATACGTGTAGGGCATCAATATAAATATCCATATTGCTGAACTCGGTGATGACATCAGCAATCATCGCAGTACGATCAATTGTTTTTATATTCCATCCAACGGTAAGCATGATAACCACCATAGTCAAATGTATGGCATTCATGGTATCAATGTTTTTAACTAGAGCAATTATAGATTGTCCGACAGGTGATTTACCTCCTGCCGGACATCACAGTATTGTGAGAATTTTTCTTGGTTGCAGAGAAACTACTCAAAGACCTTGAGGAAAGGGGAGATCACCAGTAGTAAGCCAAATAAAAACACACACCATGTCTGCACCCCTTTGAATTGGTGCAGTTTTTTAACTCGATAAATGAGGTAGCATGGGATTAGGCATGAGACAATCCCATACAATGGACTGCCGATATGAAAGAAGATAACCACTGAGAAGCCCAGAGAAACCCAGAGGAAAAGCAACAGAACGATGAACACATATACGCCAATACCGAGGGCGGCATGGTTAATCCTGCTTTCTGGGATAAAACGTTGAATAATATTAAGCAGAATACCTTTGACCGCTTCTTGGAAGCCTAAATAGATGCCAAAAAATGCAGTGAGCACTGCAAAGATATTTAGCAAGGTTGTCATAATATGAACGAGCGTGCCAGGAATAACTTTCGCCGCCATAGCGAGAGCAGAAATATTAAGATTAAATGCTTCTACCGCTTGCTCGTGGCTCATTGAAAAGGTAAAAGAAAATGAGAAAAATATAATAATACTTATTAAGATGATATAGGAAATACGATGAACGCGAATTGCTTTATAAGTGGCTAGATGCTTATCTTCTTCTCTTTTCCTGTAAGCAATGTTCATTGGATTGAGTATTTGGACAAATACGGCTGAGAAAAAAGCAAACGGTATGGTTAATAAAACATCGCGTGAGAATACGCCAATGTCAGGAAATGCGGTGATATTCTTTAGATCCCAATGTGGGATCATGACGAGTCCAAGTAAGACGATAATACCCACTTTGACCACGACCATCGGGCCTGATATTTTAAAGAGTAATCGCTCACCTCTAGAGGCAATAAAAACTAAAACCATAAAGACGATTAATTTGTAAACAGCTGAGTCAGATAATAAGTGTTCTGTGACGCCAAAGGTTTTTAGATAGGATGCGCTATCATAAATTACTGAAATAGAATAAATAAACATGCCATGGACAAGCATGACAAAGTAAATTATCCCTAGCGCTATGCCCCAGTTCTTCCCAAGATATTGAGTGATAATGTTAGAGTAGTCCTCGCATATGTCACTCTCAGATAGGGTTTTCATGTACAGATTTTGTAGCATATAGGTGGCTGGGTAGGCGATTAAAAAAGAAACGATGAAAACCCAAATGCCTTTTAGCCCGATCTGCACGGGAACAAGTACCGTACCTGCTCCGATGGCCATGCCAATGCACAACAGTATCCAACCAGCATCATAGGCGGTTAGGGGAATATTATTATATTGCCGCTTTGTTTCACTTATGGAAGCAATAGTGGACATGAGTTACTCCTGTCTGAATAATCAATTAGAGTTAAAATAACAGCCGTTACCTATCTGTTTTATATGCTTGTATACGGCTGTATCCCCTCAAGCTTGCGTTGCTGTTTGGTGCCTACTTTTTAATCGCACTAATGCGGTTTCAGCAGTTGAGGGGATAAATTAATCAAAGCTAAAAAACAGCCTTGTTAAAGGCTTGTTCAAGGTCGGCGATGATATCTTCTGGATCTTCAAGACCTACAGATATTCTTATTAGCCCATCGGTAATACCGGCTTTCATTCTTTCCTCTGGCAACATAGGGGAGTGCGTCATTGAAGCGGGATGCTGAATTAATGTCTCTGTGTCACCAAGGCTGACGGCCAGTAAACACAACTCAACGGAATCCATTACGGTTTGGCCTGCTTCCACTCCACCTTTAATTTCAAAACTGATTACAGCGCCAAAATTCGACATCTGCTTTTTGCCTAGCTCATAGTTTGGATGTTCTGGCAGGCCGGGATAATAAACCTTTGTGACTGCCGGATGCGAGGATAAAAATTTTGCGACCTGCATTGCGTTTTGACAATGGCGTTCCATACGCACGGCTAACGTCTTTAATCCGCGCAAAGTGAGCCAAGCATTGAATGGGCTGATGCAGCCGCCGGTAATGTCTTTGACCCCCACAAATCGAGCCTGATTGATGAACTCTTGGCTGCCGACAATGACCCCGCCAATAACATCACCGTGGCCGTTTATATATTTGGTAACGCTGTGTACCACGATGTCTGCGCCAAATTTAAGTGGATTCTGGCAATAGGGCGACATAAAAGTGTTATCAACGACCAATAATGCATCATTGGCATGGGCTAGTTGAGCGCAGGCGTCAATATCGATAATAGATAATGTGGGGTTGGCAGGGGTTTCAATATAAATAACTTTGGTGTTTGGTTTGATCGCCTGCTTGATATTTTCGCTATCTGACGCGTCGACGAAGGTAACTTCAATGCCAAATTTCGGCATGCTGTGCGATAGCAAAGCATGTGTGCAGCCATAGATAGCTTCAGAGGCGATGATGTGATCGCCTTGCCCACACAAGGTCAACAGCGTGGAAGAAATTGCAGCCATTCCTGATGCAGTCGCGAGTGCCGCTTCTCCCCCCTCCAAAATGGCTATTTTTTCTTCTAGTGCGGTTTGAGTCGGATTTCCAAGACGTGTGTAAATATAACCAGGCTCTTCAAGTGCAAATCTGGCGGCACCCTGTTTGGCATTTTCAAAGACAAACGTAGAGGTTTGGAAAATAGGTGTAGCAAGAGCACCGGTGGTGGCGTCTGGATGTTGTCCTGCGTGGATGATTTTAGTGTTATAGCCTTTATCGTCCAGTTTCATGCTTTGTTTCCTCATTAGTTTATGTATTTCCCCTAATCTAATAAGCAACCTTTGTACCAAAGTGTATTACATTGAAATATATTGATTTTATTTTATTGTTTTTATCTTTTGGCAATATTACAACCGGAAGTGGAAATAATGTTTACAGTAAGAGGTAATGTTATTTTTAATTATAGTAATAATATAAGAATATTAAAAACTTTGTTGTTTGTTTAAATTGTTTTTTATGATGAAATTTAAAATGGAACCAGAAAATATATAACTCCGTTTTTCGTATTAAAGTCAGCGCTCTACCTTTAAGTGTCACAGCTCTAGATAGGAATCATCATTCGAGATGATTTTCTCCAGTAAATCAGCCCTCTTACGTTAAAAATCAGCCGTTAATGCTGGCCTTATATCCATACGGTTTGTAGTGCAAACCGGTGTGTTGATTTCCGTCAAACAAATGCAAATGATACTAACTATCATTTGCATTTGTTTGCGTGAGGCTATATAAAAATGCCGACTTGTTAACAGTCATAAAAAAACAGCCAATGCAGCGATTTTCGTTAGCGAAGGCATTTTTATCTTGTCGCTTTGCTTTGCCGCCGGATTTGAAAGCAGGCGAGTATGCTTATGGGAAAAGAAATGGAAAAATTTCAGTGGACTCGCCTGTGCTTGGCGACGTTGGTCGGGATCAGCGGTGCAGCATCCGCGGTAGATGATGCTTCAATTGAAAAAGATGCTGATGGCGACACCATTTTAGTCACGGCCAAGCAGCAGACTTTACAAGCGCTTGGCGTTTCGGTTATCAATGCCGAGGCCATTAAAGAACGCCCACCTGCACGCGATATTTCGGAACTTATTCGCACCATGCCAGGTGTAAACCTGACCGGTAACTCAACCAGTGGACAGCGGGGCAATAACCGTCAGATCGATATTCGTGGAATGGGGCCTGAAAACACGCTAATTCTGGTTGATGGTTTGCCTGTATCCAGCCGCAATTCGGTTAGATTGGGCTGGCGCGGCGAGCGCGATACGCGAGGTGATACTGGCTGGGTTCCGCCTGAAATGATTGAGCGTATCGAAGTCATTCGTGGCCCTGCGGCCGCACGTTACGGTAATGGCGCTGCGGGCGGTGTGGTCAATATCATAACAAAGCGCCAAATGGAAACGCTGCACGGCACATTGAACGGCTACATGAACTTCCCACAACACAAAGAGGAAGGGGCCACTAAACGCACCGATTTTAGCTTAGCAGGGCCTTTAACTGATAACTTCAGCTTCCGCTTATTTGGTGGCTACAGCAAAACACAAGCCGATGGAAAATATCTAAACCAAGGGCATGAATCTGAACGTACAGGAAGCTATAGCGATACGATCCCAGCAGGGCGTGAAGGAGATATTGATAAAGACATCAATGCAATGCTGCACTGGGATGTTATGGATGGGCAGTCACTAGAGTTTGAAACTGGCTATAGTCGCCAAGGAAATCTCTATGCGGGGGATACCCAAAATACGAATACGAGCAAGCTGGTTAAAGATATGTACGGTAAAGAAACTAACCGCATGTATCGTCAAACTTATGCGCTAACTCATCGTGGACTGTGGGATAACGGTGTATCGGCGATCAACTATGTCCAATATGAAAGAACGCGTAACTCCCGTATGAACGAAGGCTTAGCGGGGGGAACTGAAGGGATTTTCGATTCCAGCAACCGAGGCTTTTCCACGACTCAATTGGATAGTTTGTTGCTACATAGCGATGTCAGTATTCCATTCAATTTAGGCGTTAGCCAAACGGCGACTGTGGGTGCTGAATGGAACGAACAAAAGATGAAAGATCCTTCATCTTTCACTCAGACAACGGCTGGTGGTTCTGTTCCTGGCATTGCTGATACCAATCGTTCTCCCTACACTTCTGCGCAAATAACGTCTTTATTTGCTGAAGACAATATTGAGCTAACCGACAGCACTATGCTCACTCCAGGGTTGCGTTTCGACTACCATAGTATTGTGGGGAATAACTGGAGCCCATCGCTGAATTTATCTCAGGAACTTGGCGATTATTTCACGATGAAGATGGGGATTGCGCGTGCTTATAAAGCACCAAGCCTCTATCAAACGAATCCGAACTACTTACTTTATAGCCGAGGACAAGGCTGCTATGCCAGCGCGGGAGCCTGCTATTTGCAGGGGAACGATGATTTAAAAGCTGAGAACAGCATAAATAAAGAAATCGGTATCGAGTTTCATAACGGCGACTATCTAGCGGGTGTCACTTACTTCCGTAATGATTATCGTAATAAAATTGAGGCGGGATACTCACCGATTGGAAAATCCTCAACCGGTGCAGCAGATATTTATCGTTGGGAAAACGTTCCTAAAGCCGTTGTTGAAGGACTTGAAGGTTCATTAAATATTCCAGTGAGTCAAAATGTGACATGGAATAACAATATGACCTATATGTTCAAAAGCGAAAACAAGAAGACAGGTGATTACCTCTCAATTATTCCTGAATATACGCTTAACTCATCATTACGTTGGCAGGCTCGTGAGGATTGGTCAATGGAAACGACCATGACATGGTATGGCCGTCAGAAGCCGAAAAAATATAATTACAAAGGCGAAAAAGTGACGGGGTCTGAAAATAATGAAGTTAGCCCATACGCCGTCTTTGGTTTGAGCAGCACCTATACGGTTAATAAAAATCTCAGCCTAACCGGGGGTATTGAAAATATATTCGATAAACGCCAGTTCAGAGCAGGGAATGCGCAGACAACAGGGAATGCAGTCACTAATTCCTATATGTATGGTGCGGGTGCTCAGACGTATAATGAGCCGGGAAGAACGTTTTACGTAAGTGTAAATACGTCTTTCTAACTCAATGAATTATGCGCCAAGGTATCGTTACTTTGGCGCATTTTTTTATCGGGCGAAGTGTATTTTCAGAGCATCACTTAGAGCCATACTGCTGACTGAGATATGTGATTGATTAGGATAGCATTGGAAACTAACCTTCTCGCTGAAACCATCTATTTTCTTGAGTGTATCGCTAAGTGTTTTCACGCCGTCAACCATAGCTCTTTGTGCTCTATGTTGTTTGAGTATCGCCTGTTTTTCTTCTGGTAGTTTCTGCTCAAATGGTTGAAGAGTTTGCTCGTCACCACCGACCGATAAACGGATAATTCCTGATGGGCTTACCATTGGCCGTTTATTCACGAGGAATTGCTCGGCCTGTTGCTGTAAATAACGCTGATTCCACCAAACTGAAGGGCTTGATGCGAACCAATTGGTGAAGGACTGTGGGTGCTTGGTAGCCATATCAATAGTAAACAAACCGCCATATGAGTGACCAAATAGTCCCTGACGTTGCTTATCAATAGGAAAACGCTGAGCGATATTCGGCTTCAACTCATCTTCTATAAAGGCGAAAAATAGATCTGATTGCCCTGCTGCGCCGGTAGGGTAGGTTCCTCCCTGTGGATTGTGCTCTTGTGCGATTTTCTGTACATGCGGACGATAATCACGGTCCCGACGGCTTTTACCGTCATATCCAATAGCGACAATAACACCTGGTTCTAACGCACAGCGCGCGCAGCTTTGCTGGGCGAGTAGTGAAGCCGCCTGCGCAAAATAGGTATCGCCATCCAAAATATACATGACCGGCCAGCCCTGCGCCGGTGGCTTTGTTTTTGGGGCATAAACCATGATTTTGTAGTCACCATTCTGTGGCGATTGAAGTGTGAATACTTGTGTATCGGGAATTTGATAGGGAGAGGATGCAGTATCTGCGTTAGCAGCAGAAATGAATGGAAATAGGGCGACAATAATCCCCAATAAATAGCGCAACATCAGTAGTGATCTCCGGTTAGATGCATGGTTGCAGGCCTTATGCGTTGTGTGAATGCAGGCTGGCAGTGGTCTATAGCCCGCAAAAATACGTAATGCATGCAAACTACCATAGCGGTATGGTGGCTTTCAAATGAAAATCATTATCATTAGTTCGGCGGTGATATTCAGCGACTACGGATGTGGATTACAGCAGCAGACTAGTTTTTAAAAATTATGTTCTCACCAAATTTAGCTAACCAATCCTTATTTTAAATAGGAGTTTATAGATAGCTGATTTTTATATTAATACCGCGATAAACTATTCTCTAACGATGTATTTTTCTGGAAGATGCCGGTGATTTGCTTTCAACGTTGAATTACGCAATAGTGAAGTGGTTTGGAGTTGACTCACTCATTGATTAGACAATAAATAAGGATGATTTATGTTAGAGAATTATTTCCCAGACAACGCTTCCAGTGAGCAGAAACAACGCGTGATTGCTGTTAATGCAGCGCTTGAATTAATCAAGGTAACGTTGGCTGATAGCAACGATGGAAATAGCGTTAGCCATCAGCTTCAAGCCGCAGAACGTCATATCGAATCTTTAGCTGACGCAATCCAGAAGGCAGTGAAAATTTAGTCGCCTCGTAGGCGTGAATAAAAAGACTTACATCCTCCAGCATGTTTGGCATGTTGAGCTGAACACACTGGAGGAACACCCCTAAATAAACACAGCGTTTATTTTTTATCTGTGCCGTTTTTCATATGAAATGATAGGCGGGATTTAAAATATGCTTTAATATTTTCTTCCATTGCATGAATCTTCTCATCAATACGTTGGCATAAAAATTCATCGCTATTCATTGCTCTAACTCTTTGCAGTGCAATCTCGTCGATCTCTTCTTTTTGTGTTTCGGTCAGTCCGAAGTCGTTTTGCTGTGTCATTGTTAGTGTGTCCTTATGGTGGGATTTAGCACTATTTTAACTGCGCAAAGTTAAACGTCAGCGTTCAGTGCGTGCCATATTGCCTGGAAACCTACCTCTTTGAACGTTTTCGCTTTACTAGGCTCTTTGATGGAGAACTCGATAGTTGTTTCTGCCAGCGAGAAAAAGAGTGCATCGCCAAAAGAGCTAAAGCCTGCATTCTGAAACTTATGACACATGCTTTTTCTCGATATTTCATAAAGCTCAGGAAACAAAATATTGACCTCATCCTGAACCTCTTGGCTAATTTTATCGCTCACAATCAGTAGACGGATCGTCCGGTTCGCGTCTGAATTTTGCGCGCCCCAGTTGATATAGCTATTCCAAATATTTTGCATCTGTTGTTTAGGATCGCTGTCCACCACTAACTCATTCATGATTGCGCAGCATAGCGATTTTTTTAGGTGTAAGTAGAGCGCATTAAACAGGGCATCTTTGGTTGGAAAATAACGAAACAGTGTTCCCTCAGCCACCTCTGCTTTTTTAGCGATGATCGCTGTTGACGCGCTAATCCCTAGCTGCGCAATAGCATGAGTCGCTGCGGTAAGTAACGCCTGTTTTTTCTCTTCGCTCAAAGGTCGAGCCATGCTGAATACCCTCATTGTATGTGATTAGGACCATTTTATTGTTGGTCATCCTTTCCCATTCTCATAGGCATAATCTTATCAAAATGCAGTTGACGTCGTGGTTATTGTTTTTATAATGAGTGATTACTTACTCATTATAGTCTTAAGAGCTTCGCCATCAAGAAGCGAAGCATTATTCATGAAAATACTCATCACCTGCGTGGTACTTATGATTTTAGCTGCAGCCGGAGGCGTGATTGCCGCCTTAGTTCCTAGTATGGGTCGTTCACCAGATACTGAGCAACGCCACGAATTTGCGAAATCGCCGCAATATCGTGACGGAAAATTTCACAACGAGACTCCAACGCCGATGGTCAGTGGATCGAAGGGGCGTATGGCTGTTATGTGGGATTTTTTATTCAAAAAAAGCCGTCTAGCCAAACCAGATCACGCCTTGCCCTATGTGAATACCGATCTGGCATCCATTGATACTGATAAAGATGTCATTGTCTGGTTGGGGCACTCTTCGTGGTACCTGCAGCTTGATGGCAAACGGATCTTGATCGACCCTGTACTCAGCGATCATGCTGCGCCATTTTCTTTTATGAATAAATCGTTCATTGATGACTATCCGTGGCAGGCTCAGCGTATGCCCAAATTGGATTATGTGCTGATTTCACACGATCACTACGATCATCTCGACTATGAGACCATGCAGATTCTTCAATCACGCATTGGCCAGATTATTACTCCGCTGGGTGTCGGAGCTCATTTGTTACGGTGGGGATTTGAACCTGAACAGATTGTTGAAGCCGATTGGAATCAACAAGTGGTCCTCGATGAAACGCTGACGCTACATGTTTTACCGGCTCGCCATTTCTCCGGCAGGGGATTTGAAGGTAATCCTACGCTATGGGCCAGTTTTTTGCTGCAGTCGTCGCAACGTAGACTCTATTACAGTGGTGATAGCGGGTATGGAACGCATTTTAAAAAGATTGGTGATCGGTTTGGCCCTATTGATGTTGCCATCTTAGAAAATGGTCAGTACGACTCTGACTGGCAATATATTCATATGTTGCCAGAGGAGACGGCGCAGGCTGCGCTTGATTTAAACGCGGCGGCGGTTCTGCCTAGCCATGCCGGACGCTTCGTGATGGCGAAACATAGTTGGAACGAACCCTTTATACGGCTTGCGTCGACAAGTCGAGATAAGCCATACCGACTATTAACGCCAAAGCTGGGGGAAGTGGTTTGGGATGATGGGAAAACACAGCAATTTGATGTCTGGTGGAATTAACGCTTGGAGTGGACATGCCAATGACGATTCCAGAGCAGGTGATTCAATCGTTAATCGTATGGATTGACGAAAACATTCATCGCCAGCTGCATATCGATGATATTGCAAAACATGCGGGTTATTCTAAGTGGCATTTACAACGTATTTTTGTTCACTATCGTGGCGAAACGTTGGCTCGTTATGTCCGCTCTCGGCGACTGGAAATCATTGCGGAGGAATTGCTGCACTCAGATGAGCGTGTCTTGGATATTTGTTTGAAATATGGCTTTGAGTCGCAGCAAACCTTTACACGAATTTTTACGCGCCACTTCAAACAGCCGCCAAGCCTGTGGCGTAAAACTCATCAGCATGATGAGTTGGCTGGATGAATGCCGACATTGTGAATTTCCATATTACCTCTCAGCTTAGAAGCGGTTCATCTCTCTGAGCCGCCAAATCTCCCTAAACTCGCCAGATTTGTATTAATAATAAAAATGCATACCAGTAGGTATTAACGACTATGTCCGTTATAAAACCTCGTTCATGATAGCCAGAAGGCTTAGCGTCTCTATACTTATATTACAATGAGTTAGCTTATTTACTTCCTTTTTCAACCGGCGTGTTACGTGATTAATGAGTTAAATTCTGTGATGGCAACAACAGTATGATACAAAAAATACTTTGCAGAATAAGTATCTATAAATCATTATTTGAAACGTGGTTTCACTCCAATTCTGTAGGCTAATCTTGAACTTACATGCAGTACTGCGCCAGCGTGTGGCGAAAACACGTTGGTATGCCAAGCGAAAAAGTTACCGAGTTCTGTTTTGGCGAGAAATAACGCCGCTGGCTGTTCCTATCTTTATGGAAAATGCCTGCGTGCTGTTGATGGGCGTTCTCAGTACTTTTTTGGTGAGTTGGATTGGTAAAGAAGCGATGGCCGGGGTGGGGCTCGCCGATAGTTTCAACATGGTGATTATCTCGTTCTTTGCCGCCGTTGACCTCGGAACAACCGTGGTTGTTGCCTTTAGCTTGGGGACGCGAGATCGTCGCAGGGCTCGCGCAGCAGCCAGACAGTCACTGGTGTTGATGACCGTGGTGGCGTTGGTGCTGGCCGCAGGGATTCACTTAGCGGGCGAGCAAATCATTGATGTGATTGCAGGTGATGCGACACCTGAAGTTAAAGGTTTGGCGCTTTCGTATCTGCAAACGACGGTATGGAGCTATCCTGCCGCTGCTATTGCGCTAATCGGTAGCGGGGCGTTGCGCGGTGCCGGAAATACAAAAATTCCTCTGTTAGTGAATGGCGGAATGAATATTCTGAATATCATGATCAGTAGCGTGCTGATTTATGGCGCGCTTGGCTGGCATGGTCTTGGATTTATCGGCGCAGGCTTAGGGTTGACTATTTCCCGCTATATCGGCGCTGCCTGCATTATTTATGTGCTGTTGAAAGGTTTTAACCCTGCACTGCGTATTTCGATCAAAAGTTACTTTCGACCTCTGAAGCTGAATATTCTGTGGGAAGTGCTGGGGATTGGCATTCCCGCCAGCATTGAGTCGGTGTTATTCACCGGGGGTAAGTTGCTGACGCAAATGTTTGTAGCAGGCATGGGGACGAACGTTATTGCCGGTAACTTTATTGCTTTCTCTGTCGCGGCATTGATAAACCTGCCCGGAAATGCGTTGGGATCGGCTTCCACGATTATTGTCGGGCGTCGTTTAGGCAAAGGCCAAATTGGCCAAGCAGAAAGACAGTTGCGTTATGTCTTCTGGCTATCAACCGTTGTTCTCACTTTAATTGCTTGGGGAACCGCGCCTTTTGCTGGTTTATTCGCGTCTTTTTACACGCGGGAACCCGATGTTATCGAAGTCGTGAAAATTCTGCTGTGGCTGAATGCGGCATTCATGCCGATTTGGGCGGCATCGTGGGTGCTGCCTGCTGGGCTGAAAGGCGCGCGCGATGTGCGTTTTGCCATGTGGATCTCAATGCTAGGCATGTGGGGGTGCCGCGTGGTAGCGGGTTATATATTAGGCATTGTACTGGGTATGGGCGTTGTTGGCGTATGGCTTGGTATGTTCTTTGACTGGGCGGTGCGCGGCGCATGTTTCTATTGGCGTATGGTCAGCGGCCGCTGGTTGTGGAAGTATCCGCGAGCGGTGCGCCCCGAGCTAACCGAAGTCGATGTGAAATCTGAAGGTTAACGTTTTTGTGTCATCCCCCAGCCCTCTTTGAAGAGGGCTGGGGGAATGCGCTAGACCCGTTTAAATCAGCCTAATCCTTCTTGAACTAACGAGTCACGACTGATCTCTGCAATAGATTTCGCGCCGGTCAGCGTCATTGCTACACGCATCTCTTTTTCGATTAATCCCAATAGGTTCTCAACGCCGGCTTGTCCAGCAGTGGCTAGCGCATAGAGATAGGCACGTCCTAACAGAACTGAATCTGCACCGAGTGCAATCATACGTACTACGTCTAAGCCGCTGCGGATCCCACTATCGGCTAAAATTTTTATATCACCTTTAACTGCGTCGGCAATGGCTGGGAGTGCTCGAGCGGAAGACAGCACTCCGTCTAGCTGACGACCACCGTGATTTGACACCACGATCCCGTCGGCGCCGAAGCGAACAGCATCGCGCGCATCATCGGGATCAAGAATGCCTTTAATGATCATCGGCCCCTCCCAGAAATCACGTATCCATTCCAAATCGCTCCACGAAATAGAAGGATCGAAATTAGACGCAAGCCAGCCGATATAGTCTTCAAGCCCAGTCGGTTTGCCTAGATAGGCGGAGATATTACCGAGATCGTGTGGACGACCATTTAAGCCCACGTCCCATGCCCATGCGGGATGAGTCATTGCCTGCAAGTAGCGGCGCATGGCTGCATTAGGGCCGCTCATCCCTGAGTGAGCATCGCGGTAGCGCGCGCCTGGCGTGGGCATATCTACGGTAAATACCAGCGTGGAGCAGCCTGCCGCTTTAGCGCGTTCCAAAGCGTTACGCATAAAACCACGGTCTTTGAGAACATAGAGTTGAAACCACATAGGACGCTTAATCGCCGGCGTGACCTCTTCAATTGGGCAAACTGAAACGGTCGAGAGCGTGAAAGGAATACCTTTCTGTTCTGCGGCGCGCGCAGCCTGAACCTCACCACGGCGTGCATACATACCACACAAGCCAACGGGGCCTAGCGCCACCGGCATAGCCAGTTTTTCATTAAAAAGCTGGGTTTCGAGACTAAGTGCGGACATATTCTTGAGTACGCGCTGCCTTAACGCGACCTGCGCGAGATCTTCCACGTTACGTCGCAATGTATGTTCGGCATAGGCTCCGCCGTCGATATAGTGAAACAGAAACGGTGGTAGTTTGCGTTGCGCCGCGGCGCGGTAGTCGGTTGCAGCTGAAATAATCATGGATTTCCTTCCCTTATTGCATTTGTTTCTTCATCTGGCAGGCGGGTTATTCGAGCCTGTCGGGCCTCATCTTCATGCAGATTTTTTATCGTGGAGTGAACGAAACCGAGATGTGCTTTTGCCGCTTTACTGGCTCGATCCGGATCGCCGGCCAAAATGGCCTGAAGGAGTTCACGGTGTTGCTCGGTAAGACGAGCAAAAATGGTAGGGGCGGTGTACATGCGTTGGCGACTGTGCATCACTGATGATTGCATCAAATCGAAGAATCCGCGCATGGTTTGCAGTAACACCACGTTGTGTGATGCCTCTGCAATAGCCAGATGAAAGCGAACATCGGCCTGTGCGGCCAAATCTGGGTGATCGCTTTCTTTAAGCATGAGCGTGGCATCAAAACAGTATTGAAGTTTTTCTTTATCAGCTTCGGTTGCGCGCATGGCTGCGTGCCATGCGGTGCTCGCTTCGATGGCATGACGCGCTTCCAGAATGTCGTAACGATAGTTGGGATCTTCTGCCACCAACGTTCTCAATGGCTCAACAATACGTTGTTCAGACCAAGGCTGAAGCTCAAAGCGCACGTATGTGCCGCCGCCGCGACGGCTGATGAGCACATGTTCGCTAATCAGCTTTTGAATTGCTTCGCGCAAAGACGAACGGGAAACACCCAACTCGGCTGCCAGCTGTCTTTCGGCAGGCAACCGCATGCCTGCCTCCAGTTTTCGTTCATGAATAATCGCCTTAACGCGCTCGACCAGATGGTCAGCTAGGCGAGGTTGATGCAGTGGTGTCATGGAATCATCCAAGTCAGCAGATAGGCCTGCAAGGTGGTGATAACACCAACCATACAGGTGAATATCAGGCTGTGTTTAACCGTGAAACGGAACAGATCGGACTCTTTACCCACCAGTCCAACGGCTGCGCAGGCAATCGCAATAGACTGTGGTGAAATCATTTTGCCAGTTACGCCACCGGTGGTATTGGCAGCAACGAGTAGAACGTCAGAGACGCCGATTTGCTGCGCTGTTGTCGCCTGAAGTGCTGCAAACAGCGCATTTGATGAAGTATCTGAGCCGGTAAGAAATACGCCTAGCCAGCCAAGGAACGGTGAGAAGAAGGTAAACGCATCGCCTGTATGAGCCAGAGCCAGCGCGAGCGTTGCCGAAAGGCCTGAATAGTTAGAGATAAAGGCAAAGGCCAGTACCATACCGATAGAGTAAATCGGTAGCGCCAGCTCTTTCATCGTAGAGAAAAATGTCTCAACCGCCGCCCGTGGTTTCATGCGTAGATAGATAACGGAGATCACCGCCGCCACGATAATGGCCGTGCCGGTAGCCGACAGCCAGTCGAGTTTATAGACAGCTGCATACGGCATGCTTTCCGCCACCACCGGAGGCATTTTGGCCACCAATTTATCAAGGAACGGGACTGAGAAATTAAAGACCCAATCCTGCAATGCGCCGCCTTTGGCAAACAATGCTTTGAATGGCGGAATACTCCAGATGGTGACCGTGGCGGTGAGGAAGATAAACGGCATCCACGCGCGTATCACCTGTTGCAAGGTATAATTCTGGCGCACCAACGTTTGGTCGGTTATCGAGGCACCCACGTCGTTGAAGCGGAAGATGCGTTTAGGCTGCCATACGCGAAGAAACAGCGTTAAGCAAACCAGTGACACCAGCGATGAAATAATATCTGGCAGCTCAGGGCCAATAAAGTTTGAACTCAGATACTGGGCTACGGCGAATGATCCACCGGCGACGACTACGGCAGGCCACGTTTCTTTAATTCCGCGCCAGCCATCCATAATAGCCATGATCCAAAACAGTACGATGATAGTCAGGAACGGTAGCTGACGGCCGACCATCTGGCCAATCTCAAAGCTATCTAACCCCGTGACCTGACCCGCGACGATAATCGGGATCCCCATGGCACCGAACGCAACGGGTGCCGTGTTCACGATCAAACACAGACCCGCGGCATACAAGGGATTGAACCCCAGACCGACGAGTAAAGCGGCGGTAATGGCGACCGGAGCCCCAAACCCAGCGGCGCCTTCTAGGAAGGCACCAAAGCAAAAGCCGACGATCAGCATTTGTAGGCGTTGGTCAGGCGTGATCGAGAGTATTGAGGAGCGGATGATGTCGAACTGCCCCGTTTTTACCGAGATTTTATACACAAATACGGCAGCAATGATGATCCACGCGATGGGCCAGAGGCCATAGAAAAAACCATATATGACGGATGCAAATGCGCGATCGGCTGGCATTTTGTAGAAGAACAGAGCCACTAATAACGCAATGCCCACGGTGATGGTGGCAGCGATATACCCCTTTAGCTTGAGCTTTATCAACGCATAGAAGAAAAAGAGAATGGGCAGTGCAGCGATAAGACTAGACAGCCAGATATTCCCGATGGGATCGTAAACTTGTTGCCAAACTTGCATGCAGGTATCTCCAGAGATCAGACACTTTATCGTCCCGCTCCATTGGTAGGACCAATGATGGCGGGTAACTTTTATGATGATTAATGGTTAACCTTTTGTTAAATGATCGCAACGATAGCATTTACTTTTTTTATTTTTCTGTACTGAATGCCACGTTTTTAAGTGGATTGGTACGACCAAATGGGGGCGGGTAAGGGAAATGCAGCCAGCGGAGGATGCCGCTGGTTATCGAAGAGGAAAAATAGACGACATGAGGTTACATCCGAGAAGCCGAGGGTTGGGGGGCTGAATAAACCGTTGTTCACGCCGCATGTGTACCAATAACACAGTGGCTATAAGTTTGGTTCTTCACTCAGATTATCGCGCGTTAAGGCTTGTAACGTAGAGCCTCGACAAACAGAGAAAAGGCTGTCGTATGCTGTTTGCGACTAGGGTAATAAAGATAGTAGCCAGGAAACGTGTTGCACCATTCTTTAAGAACTTGCACCAGTCGGCCATCGGCTAGCTCATTTTTAACCGAATCTTCAGGAACGTAGGCGATGCCAAAACCCACATTGGCGGCATCAATGCGCTGGCGCAGGCTATTAAAGATAAGCTGTCCATCCACTCTGACCCTCAGTTCTTGGCCCTCTTTTTCAAACTCCCACGCATACAAACCGCCCATCGTTGGCAAACGCATATTGATACAGCGGTGATTCTGCAAATCCTGAGGTGTCTTAGGCGTACCATACTGCTCGAAGTAACTAGGTGCGCCGACCACAGCCATACTCATCTCTGGGCCGATACGTACGGCAATCATGTCTTTCGCTACCTGTTCGCCGAGACGAATGCCTGCATCAAAACGGCCGCTAACAATATCGGTTAGCGTGTTATCAACGACGATCTCAACGTTAATATCAGGGTAGGATGCGAGAAAAGGTTTTAATACTGGCCACAACACTGAATCGACAGCGTGCTCACCCGCGGTAATCCGAATATTGCCGGATGGGGTATCGCGCATGTCGAGAAGGGCGTCTAGCTCGCTTTCTATCTCAGCAAACCTAGGTTCAAGGCTTGTCGCTAACTTCTCGCCAGCTTCGGTTGGCGCAACGCTGCGTGTTGTTCGGGTTAGCAGGCGTATATCGAGCCGTTCTTCTAATCCGCGAATGGAGTGGCTGAGTGCGGATTGTGATACGCCCAGCTTAGCTGCCGCTTTAGTAAAACTACGCTCTCTGGCGACGACAAGAAAAGAGATCAAATCGTTGAAGTTTTCTTTAAGCATGTCCTGACCCGCATTTTAAAACATAGATCCCATTATAATCAGATTAATGAATTTATTTCATAGCTCCTTTCTTATTTCTCTATCTAGTGGCCTGCAGCAAATGGGGGTAACTTTTAGGCAATAAAACGAGATGTGCTCACTCCGGTTATGTTTGCCGAAGTCGAAGAGATCATAAGAGGAAAAAATGAAAATTATTCGTAACGCTTCACAGGCATCCGTGTCAGGTTCAGCAGACTATTTTACCGGGAATGTTCGCATTGATGGCATGTTCCAAGCTGAAGAGCCCGCTCGCGTTGGCGGCGCAACGGTAACCTTTGAACCTGGCGCGCGTACCGCTTGGCACACTCATCCACTGGGACAAACGCTGATCGTCACACAAGGGCGTGGTTGGGTGCAGGAACTGGGGAACGATGTTCAAGAGATCAATCCGGGCGATATCGTTTGGATTCCAGAGGGCGTAAAACATTGGCATGGCGCAACGGCTGAAACAGCAATGACCCATATCGCTATTGCTGAATCCTTAAACGGAAGCGTCGTTGACTGGATGGAGCATGTTACAGACGAGCAGTATCGCAAATAATTGAGAGAAGTTCGGCTTAATGTGTTGAAAATAAAGTCGTTGTTATCTGTTCATTGAAATAATGCCTCGCCGGAGACTCTGTCGCTGAGCGGGGCATTTTTATTCTGTTATCTGCTCAAACTTAAACTTTTTGTGATAAACCCAGATTGGCGATTTCACATGTTAGATTCAAATTCCTCAATAAATACAAAAGGGCTAACTGCTAATGAAATCGTTGAAAGTCTTACTTCTGGTCTCACTGATGAGTTTAACGGCTACGGCTGGGGCTGAGCAGATCAAAAATCCGCTTAGCGTACACATACTGAATCAACAGACAGGACTCCCATCCTCGGGTGTCACGGTAACGCTGGAGCATAAAGAAGGGGAGAAATGGGTCAATTTATCTAGCGCTGTCACTGACGCAGATGGCCGGATTCCTGCACTATACCCGGCACATAAAACGATGACGCCTGGCGACTATAAAGTGACGTTTAAAACCGGAACATATTTTTCAGCGCTAAAACAGGACACTTTTTTTCCTGAAATACCCGTGGTCTTTCATGTGACAAAAATGAATCAGCATTTGCATATCCCGTTGTTGCTTAGTCAATATGGCTATTCAACTTATCGGGGTAGTTAATGTTTATTGTGAGTCTTATTTGATTGTTAATTAGGTCGCTGCTTATAGCGGCCTTTTTTATGTAAATAAGTTACTGTATTTTTAATAATGTAATTAGATTATCAACTAAGCCGGATGCGTTGCTGCTGAGATCGTAATTTTCAGAGCAGAGTAGCCAGTTCTCTATTAAACCACTCATATATGCACGAATTATAATTACAGATTGTTCAATGTTTAATTTTGATGGCAATTGATTTAATGTAACACAACGTTTTAAAGTATTGGATAAACGCTCTTCTTCGAAATAAACCATCCGTCTGATCTCACTGCGCGGAGTCATTTCTTTTGTGAATTCGCACTTGTGAAACATAATTTTCATTAATGATTTTTGTTGCGGATCGCTCACCGCTGCACGCAAAATATAAGTGAGAGTTTCTTGCAGCGCTTTTAATGGATTGTCTTTGTTTTCACTGTGAATTTTTTCTGAAACATACAGGGAATAGCGAGCGGATTGCTGCCATATTTCATTAAATAGCTCTTCTTTATTTTTAAAGTGCCAGTAAATGGCCCCTCGCGTTACGCCCGCGGCACTAGCAATATCGGCAAGCGATGTCGAAGCGAATCCCTGAGTTGAAAATTCACTAATTGCTACATTTATTATTCTCTGTCGAGTAATAAACGCATCTTCTTTAGTTTTACGTGCCATAGCGATACCAAATTTTCCAGACTGTGATTTACAGATGGTTGTGAAATTCTGTACGATGCATTTCTTATTTTATTCACCATGCGCCTATTTTGTCATTCTGATTTTATTCGGTTCCGGTATTCATGGGCATACCAAACACCTGTTGTTATAGAACGTAGATAGTTTTATGAATGTGTTTTCTGTTTTTATTCGATTCTCAAATCAAGCTTAATTATTAACAAATGAGAACGATTCAATTCATTCAGTCAGGCAAGGAAAACGACGTATGCTGTCCTCCGTAATTATTCATGGAATTTATACTTGTAGTGGCCGGAGTAATTATTAAAAATGGCTAAGTTTTTTATCGAGCGTCCTATTTTTGCTTGGGTTCTTGCCATCATATTGATGTTGGCGGGTGTTTTGTCAATTATGCGTTTGCCTGTGGCCCAATATCCGACGATTGCTCCGCCGGAAATTGCGATTTCCGCCAGCTATCCAGGCGCGGATGCTCAGACAGTTCAGGATACTGTTACTCAGGTTATCGAACAGAACATGAACGGCCTCGATAACCTCATGTATATGGCTTCAACCAGCGATTCTTCGGGAAGCGTCACCGTTAACCTGACGTTCGACTCTGGTACAAACCCCGATATTGCTCAGGTTCAGGTGCAAAACAAGCTACAGCTCGCGATGCCGCTGTTGCCACAAGAAGTTCAGCAGCAAGGCATCGGCGTGAAAAAAGCCAGCAGCAGTTTTCTGATGGTTGCCGGTTTTATCTCCACAGATAACAGCATGACGCAGGATGACATTGCTGACTATATTTCCTCAAACATCAAAGACCCGATTAGCCGTACGGCAGGGGTAGGTGATGTTCAACTGTTTGGTGCTCAGTATGCGATGCGTATCTGGCTCGATCCCAATAAGCTGAACAAATATCAACTCACGACGATTGATGTCATCAACCAAATCAAAGTACAGAATAATCAGATTGCTTCAGGGCAGTTGGGCGGAACACCTTCATTATCTAATCAGCAACTTAATGCCTCGATAATTGCTCAAACGCGGTTAAAAGATCCAAAAGAGTTTGGGCTGATTCAATTAAAAGTGCTATCGAATGGTGCAAAGGTATTGCTTCGTGACGTGGCTCGTATTGAGCTGGGCGGCGAAAACTACAATATTATTGCCCGTTATAATGGTAAACCTGCGGCAGGGCTGGGCATTAAGCTAGCAACCGGAGCTAATGCTTTGGATACCGCGGATGCTGTTGAAGTGCAAATGGCGAAACTGCGGCCTTATTTTCCACATGGCTTGAAGGTGGTTTATACCTACGACACCACGCCGTTTATCAAGCTATCCATTAGAGAAGTGTTCAAAACATTGTTTGAGGCCATCATTTTGGCGTTCCTCGTCATGTACCTGTTCTTGCAAAATTTCCGAGCCACGCTGATTCCAACGATTGCGGTTCCCGTTGTGTTATTGGGGACCTTCGCTGTTTTAGCCGCATTCGGTTATTCGATAAACACGCTCACGATGTTTGGGATGGTGCTTGCGATAGGGCTATTGGTCGATGATGCCATCGTGGTGGTGGAGAACGTCGAGCGAGTGATGTCGGAAGAGGGGCTTGGTCCAAAGGAAGCCACGCAGAAATCGATGGAGCAAATTCAAGGGGCGCTTGTGGGTATCGCCATGGTGCTTTCTGCCGTGTTTATTCCGATGGCGTTCTTTGGTGGCTCAACCGGCGTAATTTATCGACAGTTTTCTATCACCATCGTTTCGGCAATGGCGCTTTCCGTTCTGGTTGCGTTGATTCTCACGCCTGCGCTTTGTGCCACATTGCTTAAAGCGGTGCCCAAAGGCGATCACGGTACAACCACCGGCATTTTCGGCTGGTTTAACAACAAGTTTAACCACAGCACTCAACATTATACGTCCAGCGTTGAACGCATCTTGCATAACACGGGCCGCTATATGTTGATCTATTTGCTCATTGTCGCAGGCATGGTCGTCCTCTTTTTACGCTTGCCAACCTCATTCCTCCCTGAAGAAGATCAGGGGGTATTTTTAACGATGGTGACGTTACCGGCAGGGGCGACACAGTCTCGCACGGAACAAATTATGGACCAGATAACGCACTATTATCTGACCAAAGAGAGTGGCAATGTGGAATCTGTATTTACCGTTAACGGATTTAGCTTTAGTGGTAAAGGGCAGAACAATGGACTGGCATTTGTGCGTTTAAAACCGTGGGATGAGCGAGAGGGCAGTGAGAATGAAGTCGGTGCTATTGTCGCTCGTGCAACCAAAGCGTTTACACAGATAAAAGACGGCATGGTTTTCGCCTTCAACCTACCGGCAATCACTGAGCTTGGAACCGCGACGGGTTTTGACTTTGAGTTAATCGATCAGGCAAGCCTAGGGCATGCCAAACTGACACAAGCCCGTAACCAATTATTGGGAATGGTTGCTCAGCATAAAGATTCGCTGGTTAGGGTTCGCCCTAATGGTTTGGAAGATATGCCGCAGTTTAAACTCAATGTCGATCAGGAAAAGGCTGAGTCTCTGGGGGTATCTATTTCAGATATTAACCAGACAATTGCTACTGCGCTGGGGAGTACCTATGCCAATGACTTTATCGATCATGGCCGCGTGAAGAAGGTGTATGTTCAGTCAGAAGCACCTTTCCGCATGTTACCTGATGATATCAATAGCTGGTATGTCCGCGGTAATCAGGGGCAAATGGTGCCATTCTCAGCATTCTCTACGGCGGCATGGATCCACGGTTCCCCACGTTTAGAGCGTTATAACGGCTTGCCTTCCATGGAAATTCTGGGAGAGGCGGCTGAGGGAAAAAGTACCGGCGAAGCGATGAAATTGATGGAGCAATTGGCTGAAAAATTACCGGTAGGCATTGGTTTCGATTGGACTGGAATGTCTTATCAAGAGCGTCTGTCAGGAAATCAGGCTCCCGCACTGTATGCAATTTCTTTGTTGGTTGTGTTCCTCTGCTTGGCAGCGCTGTATGAAAGCTGGTCAATTCCATTCTCGGTAATGTTAGTGGTTCCTCTCGGGATTATCGGTGCATTAATGGCCGCGGCATTACGGGGAATGAACAACGATGTGTATTTCCAAGTTGGCTTGCTAACCACGATCGGTCTTTCCGCGAAAAACGCCATTCTGATTGTTGAGTTCGCCAAAGAGTTGATGGATAACGAAGGGAAAGGGCTACTTGATGCTACGTTAGAGTCGGCACGTATGCGTCTAAGACCCATTTTAATGACATCGCTTGCCTTTATTCTCGGTGTACTTCCATTGGTGATGAGTACTGGTGCTGGTTCTGGCGCACAAAACGCGGTAGGTACTGGCGTTATGGGCGGTATGCTAACGGCAACGTTATTAGCAATATTCTTTGTACCTGTTTTCTTTGTGGTTGTACGCCGTAAATTGGATCATAAATCAGAGAATTAATATTCCCCATGAAGAATGATTTAATTGTATCCATTATTTTTATACATTCATGAAATGGATAATTCACTGTGAACGTAAAGACTACGTAAGTTTGATAATTAAACTTACATAACAAATGACCGATTATTACTTTTTAACTAGATGTTGTGCGCTTTATCTTTAAGTATATCATCTTGGTTTTAGTAGCATCTCATTGGTTATATTGATTTATTTAAAAAATGTATGTGTTTGAGTTTATGTGCCTCGTGAATTTATCAATGACGTAGCTAAAGTCAGTTTTATGTCATTCAGTTTTTTGATAGTCAGTTGGGTAATTTAGAACCACCAAAGTGATTATGTGATGAATCATATTCTATTAAAGCATTCTCATTATTTATGTACGCCTGGCGTAGCTTCGAAATATTTAAGGAATAGCAATGAAGAAATACAGTGAGTTTATTCTCCTGCCCTCAGTAATCCTTCTTTCTGCCTGTTTTGCTTTATCAGGATGCGATAGTGAGGATGTGAAAGCTCCGTTGCCACAACCGCAGGTAGGCGTTGTCACGTTAAAGGCTGAAGCTCTGCAGGTAACCACTGAATTACCAGGGCGTACTGATGCATATCGAGTTGCTGAGGTTCGTCCTCAGGTCGGTGGAATTATTCTGAAACGTAATTTTACTGAAGGTAGCGATATTCGCGGGGGGGAATCTCTGTATCAGATCGATCCTGCTCCTTATAAAGCGACTTATGACAGTGCTCAAGGTGAGTTAGCGAAGGCTGTTGCGGCGGCCAAGTTGGCGCATTTAACCGTACAGCGTGATAAACCTCTATTAAGCGATCACTATGTTAGTCAGCAAGAATTTGATACTGCGGTAGCGAATGCTCAGCAGGCTGATGCGGACGTACAGGCAGCAAAGGCAAATGTCGAAACGGCGCGTATAAATTTGGCCTATACCAAGGTTTCATCACCGATTGATGGGCGTATTGGACAATCCAATGTCACTGAAGGTGCATTGGTCACAACAGAGCAGGCGACAGCGTTGGCGACTGTGCAACAGTTAGATCCTATCTACGTCGATGTTACCCAGTCTAGCAATGATTTTATGCGCCTCAAACAAGCCGTGACTCAGGGAAGCTTGGAGAAAAGTGCTCAACAGGCTGAAGTGACGTTGGTTATGGAGAACGGACAGGCATATCCGTTAAAGGGCAAACTGCAGTTCTCCGATGTCAGCGTAGATGAAAGCACCGGCTCTATCACGATTCGCGCCTTATTCCCTAATCCTCAACACGACCTTCTACCGGGAATGTTTGTTCGTGCCCGTGTTGATGAAGGTATGCAAAAAGATGCCTTACTGGTTCCCCAGCAGGGTGTAACACGTAACCCGCGTGGTGAAGCGACGGTCATGTTGGTCAATGCTAAAAATCAGGTCGAAGTTCGTAGTGTGACGGCCTCTCAGGCAATTGGCGATAAGTGGTTAGTCACCGAGGGATTGCATAGCGGTGACCGCGTCATCGTGAGTGGGCTGCAAAAAGTTCGTCCAGAAATGACGGTGAAAGTCGAAGAACAGAACCTACAGGCCAATGCGCCTCAGGGACAGTAATCGCTGTGGCGATGATTTATACAAGGTAAACCGAACGCATGGCTAAGTTTTTTATTGAGCGCCCGATCTTCGCCTGGGTACTTGCCATCATTCTGATGCTGGCGGGAGGATTGGCTATTCTGCGACTGCCTGTAGCCCAGTATCCAACGATTGCACCTCCTGCCATTGCGATCACGGCCACCTATCCGGGGGCTGATGCGCAAACGGTGCAGGATACGGTCACTCAGATTGTCGAACAGAATATGAACGGTATCGACAATCTGATGTACATGTCGTCCACGAGCGATTCTGCTGGTGGTGTGACGATTACATTGACCTTTAATTCTGGCACCGATCCAGACATCGCACAGGTACAGGTACAAAACAAACTACAGCTGGCAATGCCTTTGTTGCCACAGGAAGTTCAGCAGCAGGGGATTAGTGTTGAAAAGTCCAGCAGCAGCTTTTTGCTCGTTGCCGGTTTTATTTCCGATAATAAGAACCTGACGCAGGATGATATTTCCGACTATGTCGCATCAAATATCAAAGACCCTATCAGCCGCAGTAACGGTGTGGGGGATGTACAGTTATTTGGTGCGCAGTATGCAATGCGTATTTGGTTGAATTCCGATCAGCTGAATAAGTATCAACTCACCCCAATTGATGTTGTTAACCAGCTTAAAATTCAGAATGACCAGATTGCCGCAGGGCAACTAGGCGGAACGCCGTCTGTGCCTAATCAGCAATTGAATGCGTCAATTATTGCGCAGACGCGTCTGAAAGACCCAGAGCAGTTTGGCCAAGTTTTGCTGAAAGTTAACCAAGATGGTTCGCAGGTTAGGCTGAAAGATGTTGCTCGTATTGAGTTAGGCGGTGAAAACTACAACATCGTCGCTAAAATCAATGGGCAACCGGCAGCAGGTTTAGGGATCAAGTTAGCGACGGGGGCAAATGCTCTGGATACTGCGGCGGCTATCAAAGCTAAGCTGGCGGAGCTACAACCTTATTTCCCACAGGGCATGAGGGTTGTTTATCCGTACGATACAACACCGTTTGTTCAAATCTCTATTCACGAAGTTATCAAGACGCTGTTTGAAGCGATTATCCTCGTCTTTTTAGTTATGTATCTGTTCTTGCAAAACATTCGGGCGACGTTGATCCCAACGATTGCGGTTCCCGTTGTGTTGCTAGGAACGTTTGCGGTGCTTTCTGCGTTTGGTTATTCGATCAATACCCTCACCATGTTCGGGATGGTATTGGCGATAGGACTATTGGTTGACGATGCGATTGTCGTTGTTGAAAACGTCGAGCGTGTTATGGCGGAAGAGCATCTACCGCCAAAAGAAGCCACCAAAAAGTCGATGGAACAAATACAGGGCGCATTGGTGGGGATTGCCATGGTGTTGTCGGCCGTGTTTATCCCGATGGCTTTCTTTGGCGGTTCAACAGGTGCGATCTATCGTCAGTTCTCCATAACTATCGTGTCAGCGATGGCATTGTCGGTATTGGTGGCATTGATCTTGACGCCTGCGCTTTGCGCCACGCTGCTCAAGCCGGTTTCTGCGGAAGGTCATGGCGAGAAAAAAGGCTTCTTTGGCTGGTTCAATCGGACGTTTGAGAAAAGCGCACATCACTACACGGATAGTGTCGGTGGGATTTTAAGAAGTACCGGTCGTTATTTAATTATCTATGTGTTGATAGTGATTGGTATGGGAGTGTTGTTCCTACGCCTTCCAACATCTTTCTTACCAGAAGAAGATCAGGGCGTATTTATGACAATGGTACAACTCCCCGCGGGGGCCACTCAGTTGCGCACCCAGCAGGTGTTGGATCAGGTTACTCAATACTATCTGACAAAAGAGCATGCGAACGTGGAGTCAGTGTTCACCGTAAACGGCTTTAGCTACAGCGGACAGGGGCAAAACTCTGGGTTGGCATTTATCAGCTTGAAACCTTGGGACCAACGTTCAGGTAAAGAAAACGGTGTGACAGCCATCGTTGGCCGCGCTATGAAAGCGTTCACGAAGATCAAAGATGGACTGGTCTTCCCATTCAACCTTCCAGCCATTATTGAATTGGGAACCGCAACCGGTTTTGACTTTGAACTTATCGATCAGGCTAACCTAGGTCATGAGAAATTGACTCAGGCACGTAATCAACTGCTCGGTATGGTGGCAGAACATCCTGAAGTGATGGTGCGAGTGCGTCCGAACGGGCTGGAAGATACACCTCAATATAAACTAGACGTCGATCAAGAAAAAGCGCAGGCGCTGGGGGTATCGCTGTCTGATATCAACCAGACTATCTCCATCGCTTTGGGGGGAAGCTACGTTAACGATTTTATTGACCATGGGCGTGTGAAGAAAGTCTATGCACAGGCTGATGCTCGTTTCCGTATGCTGCCAAGTGATATCAATAATTGGTATGTCCGTGGCGATAGCGGAAAGATGGTACCGTTCTCTGCATTTTCTACTGCTAGTTGGATTTCTGGTTCGCCACGCTTAGAGCGCTATAACGGTTTACCTTCAATGGAAATTCTGGGGGAACCCACGTTAGGTAAGAGTACCGGTGATGCTATGCAGATGATGGAGCAACTGGTCGCTAAATTACCTGCCGGTATTGGTTATGACTGGACGGGAATGTCATATCAAGAGCGTTTGTCTGGTAATCAGGCTCCCGCGTTGTATGCTATTTCTCTGGTTGTGGTATTCCTATGCTTGGCTGCGCTCTATGAAAGTTGGTCCATTCCGTTCTCGGTCATGCTGGTTGTTCCACTGGGTATTATTGGCGCTCTCTTAGCGGCTGCGATGCGAGGTATGAACAACGATGTTTATTTCCAAGTCGGTCTGTTAACCACCATTGGGCTTTCCGCTAAGAATGCGATATTAATCGTTGAATTTGCGAAAGATTTGATGGAGAAAGAAGGGAAAGGACTTGTCGATGCGACACTAGATGCCGTGCGCATGCGTTTACGTCCTATTCTGATGACCTCGCTGGCGTTTATCCTCGGTGTTTTACCGTTGGTCATTAGTTCAGGGGCGGGGTCAGGTGCTCAGAATGCTGTGGGCACCGGCGTTATGGGAGGAATGTTAACAGCGACGCTGTTAGCGATCTTCTTTGTACCTGTTTTCTTCGTGGTCGTGCGCCGTCGCTTCTCTAAGGATGAAGCGCCTAGCAAATAAACTATGCTAGATCGTATAAAAAGGCCTGTGATGATGAGTCACAGGCCTTTTTACTTATGTTTTCTTCCTGCCTTACAATTTCCTCTCGCGTGTCGCGATCTATCTCCCAAAATTGACAAAAGCTAGCGAGATGAAGTGCTTTGGTTCCGTTAGGCGAAAAGTACATATTATCTGCTTATAAGTGTAATCGCTTTCATTGATCTGATTGCAACTCCCCGTTCTTATTGGAATTCTCTCGTACGGTCGATAAATGAGAGAGTTAAAGTGTCCATAAGCCTGAGAAAAAAGGGGATAAAGGCCGTGTGTTGGCGCTTTGTTAATTTTTCAATACTGTGATGTAACCCAAATCCTCTCCTAATGCATTGACTATAGTGAAGCCTGTTCGGTTGCCTTTTATCCAATCTTTGCTCATTGAGGATTTTTGTATGTGGAAGCGTTTACTTTTAGTTACCGCCATCTCTGCCGCAGTATCTTCAGCAGCGCTGGCTCAGTCGATGACCGTGGGTTTCTCTCAGGTAGGTTCGGAATCAGGTTGGCGTGCTGCGGAAACTAGCGTGGCAAAAAGCGAAGCTCAAAAACGTGGTATTACGCTGAAAATTGCCGATGGCCAACAAAAACAAGAAAACCAAATTAAAGCTGTGCGTTCGTTCATCGCTCAGGGAGTTGATGCCATTTTTATTGCCCCGGTAGTACAAACCGGCTGGGAACCCGTTCTGCAGGAAGCAAAAGAAGCGGACATCCCTGTGTTCTTGCTTGATCGTGCCATCACCGTGAAAGATAAATCACTGTATATGACGGTAGTTACCGCAGATAACGTTTTGGAAGGCAAGCTTATTGGCGATTGGCTAGTAAAACAGGTAGCAGGCAAACCTTGTAACGTCGTTGAACTGCAGGGAACGGTTGGTGCCAGCGTCGCGATTGATCGCAAAAAAGGATTCGCTGAAGCTATCGCCAATTCGCCAAATATTAAGATCGTACGCTCTCAGTCAGGAGATTTCACCCGCAGTAAGGGTAAAGAAGTTATGGAAAGCTTCATTAAGGCTGAAAACAATGGCAAAGATATCTGCATGGTATATGCCCATAACGATGACATGGCGATAGGCGCGATTCAGGCGATTAAAGAGGCAGGATTAAAACCGGGTAAAGATATTCTGACCGGTTCTATCGATGGCGTACCTGATATTTATAAAGCCATGCTGGCAGGGGAAGCCAACGCCAACGTTGAATTAACGCCAAACATGGCGGGGCCTGCGTTTGATGCTCTGGAGAAATACAAAAAAGACGGGACCTTGCCGCCAAAAATTACCAAAACCGAATCCAAACTGTTCTTACCTGATAGCGCAAGCGCAGAGTTAGATAAGAAAAAGGGGATGGGGTACTAGTTTCCGAATTCCTTTCATCTGATCTATTCATCATTTATTTGGCAGAGGCTTAGGTCTCTGCCCATGGTTTTTCAGCGCAAGCAGGAGCGATGGCATGTACTGCGACGGTGATGATGATGTATTACTCCGTACCGAAGGATTGAGTAAATATTTTCCCGGCGTTAAGGCTCTCGACAACGTTTCTTTCAGTTTAAAGCGCGGCGAAATTATGGCGTTGCTGGGAGAGAACGGCGCGGGAAAATCGACCTTGATTAAGGCACTTACAGGCGTATATCAACGGGATAGTGGCACCGTTTGGCTAGATGGCGCCGAGGTTTTTCCAAAGAGTACGGCTCATGCGCAGAGCCTTGGCATTGGCACGGTTTACCAAGAAGTTAATCTGCTGCCTAACATGTCAGTAGCAGACAACCTATTTATTGGACGCGAGCCACGCCGTTTTGGTTTTATCGACCGCCGTCAAATGGTGCGTCGTTCAACAGAATTAATGGAGCGCTATGGCTTTTCATTAGATGTCACTGAGCCTTTAGGGCGTTTCTCTGTGGCAATGCAGCAAATTGTTGCTATTTGCCGCGCTATCGATCTTTCGGCCAAAGTATTAATTCTTGATGAGCCTACGGCTAGCCTCGATACCAGTGAAGTTGAAATGCTATTCACTCTGATGCGTCATTTACGCGATCAGGGCGTCAGTCTTATTTTTGTCACTCATTTCCTCGAACAAGTCTATGCCGTTACCGATCGTATTACCGTACTGCGTAACGGTGAGTTTATTGGCACGCGCGATACTAAAGCGTTGCCCTATATTGAGCTAATCAAAATGATGCTGGGGCGTGAATTAGACAACAACGCCTTACAGCGAGCGGGCCGAACCCTACTCAGTGATAATCCAACGGTTGAGTTTGAGCACTATGGCAAAAAGGGGGTTATCGCTCCCTTTGACCTCAAAGTTCGCCCTGGTGAAATCGTGGGATTGGCTGGACTATTGGGCTCAGGGCGCACGGAAATGGCCGAGGTTATTTTTGGCATCAAGCCAGCAGATAGCGGCACCGCGATGGTGAAAGGAAAGAAAAGGGCATTGCGTTCACCCCATCAGGCGTCTCACTACGGATTAGGTTTTTGTCCAGAAGATCGGAAGACGGATGGAATTATTGCGGCGGCTTCGGTGCGCGAGAATATTATTCTGGCATTACAGGCACAGCGCGGCTGGCTACGACCGATACCGCGAAAAGAACAGCAACGCATTGCGGAACGATTTATTCGTCAGTTAGGCATTCGCACGCCAAGCACCGAGCAGCCTATAGAATTTCTTTCTGGCGGGAATCAACAAAAGGTTCTGCTTTCGCGCTGGCTGCTGACCAAACCACAGTTTCTTATTTTGGATGAGCCGACCCGCGGTATCGATGTTGGCGCGCATGCCGAGATTATTCGCCTGATTGAAACGCTGTGCGCAGATGGTTTAGCGCTGTTAGTCATTTCATCGGAGCTGGAGGAGCTAGTCGGTTATGCGGATCGGGTGGTGATATTGCGTGACCGCCAACAGATCGCTGAGATTCCACTTGAGCAGTTGTCGGTCGCCGCCATTATGAACGCCATTGCGACATAAGGAGATAAATACTATGCCAGCTTCCTTACCCGATGCGACTAAGCCCAAAGCATTTCGACTACGCTGGCCAACCGGCATGCCGCAAGTCATAGCCCTGCTGGTGGTGCTGTTTGTCGATAGTATCGTTGCCAATAATTTCTTCGCGATTCATATCCAAGATGGACGTCTGTTTGGCAGTTTGATTGATATTCTCAATCGCTGCGCCCCAGTCGCGCTTTTGGCAATCGGTATGACGTTGGTGATCGCAACAGGCGGCATCGATCTCTCTGTTGGTGCCGTGATGGCGATCTCCGGCGCAACGGCAGCCTCTCTCACGGTTCAGGGCTACGCTCTACCGATTGTTATTTTATCAGCGCTCGGTATGGGAATATTGTCGGGGCTATGGAACGGAATTTTAGTCGCTCTGCTTAAGATTCAACCTTTTGTTGCCACACTCATCTTAATGGTTGCAGGGAGAGGGATCGCTCAGTTAATTACCGCAGGGCAAATTGTTACCTTCAACTCGCCTTCTTTATCGTGGCTTGGCAGTGGCTCGTTATTTCTGCTGCCGACCCCGGTTATTCTTACCTTGCTAACCCTACTCGCATTTTGGTTGCTGACAAGAAAGACAGCGCTAGGGCTGTTTATTGAAGCCGTAGGGATCAACATCCGCGCAGCGAAAAACGCGGGCGTGAATACGCGGTTGATTGTTATGGGAACCTATATGCTGAGCGGGCTCTGCGCATCCATTGCAGGGATTATTGTCACGGCGGATATCCGTGGTGCTGATGCGAATAATGCAGGATTGTGGCTTGAACTAGATGCTATTCTCGCCGTGGTGATTGGTGGTGCCTCTTTAATGGGAGGGCGTTTCAATTTGCTGCTATCAATTTTAGGGGCGTTGATTATTCAAGGCATGAATACAGGGATCCTGCTTTCTGGATTTCAGCCTGAGTTGAATCAGGTGGTGAAAGCGGTCGTCGTGTTGGTGGTGCTGATATTTCAATCACCGCGTTTTCTGGCTGTGATAAAAAGGAAGCCGCGTCATGCTTAAACGTAATTTACCGTTGATGATCACATTGTCCGTTTTTGTTCTTGGGTATCTATTCTGTTTGAGCCAATTCTCGGGTTTTGCTTCTACGCGCGTGATTTGTAACATCCTCACTGACAATGCTTTTTTGGGGATTATCGCGGTAGGTATGACTTTTGTGATCCTCTCTGGTGGGATCGATCTTTCGGTTGGTTCGGTGATCGCCTTCACCGGCGTATTTCTGGCTCGTATGATCGGTGATTATCAGATGTCACCGCTGGTTGCTTTCCCTTTGATATTGGTGATGGGATGTTGTTTTGGTGCCTTCATGGGCTGGCTAATTGACGCGCTCAAGATCCCTGCCTTTATCATTACACTCGCGGGAATGTTTTTCCTTCGCGGGGCTAGCTATTTAGTTTCTGAAGAGTCATTACCGATTGATCATCCGATTTATAGCACGCTCTCTTCGATGGCGTGGAAAATTCCCGGTGGCGGGCGCCTGAGTGCAATGGCGTTGCTGATGCTGGCCGTGGTGGTTTTGGGCATATTTTTAGCCAACCGAACACGGTTTGGTAATCAGGTCTATGCGTTGGGGGGTAATGCCACATCCGCGAATTTGATGGGGATCTCCACGCGTAGCACAACTATTCGGATATATATGCTTTCCACAGGACTAGCGACCTTGGCGGGTATCGTATTTTCTATTTATACCTCGGCAGGATATGCCCTAGCAGGGATGGGCGTTGAACTTGATGCTATTGCGTCGGTGGTTATTGGTGGCACATTACTTAGCGGTGGAGTCGGTACGGTGTTAGGAACACTCTTTGGCGTTGCTATTCAGGGGTTAATCCAAACTTATATCAACTTTGACGGTTCGCTGAGTTCGTGGTGGACAAAAATTGCGATAGGTATTCTGCTGTTTGCTTTTATTGGACTGCAACGTTTACTGACCGTGATGTGGGAAAATCGGCAGACGGCGGAAGTAAAAAGGATAGAGCCAGTTGGATAATTGGTTAAGGTAAGAATGTGTTCGCCTATGAGCGTGATTTTATTAAAACGCAGATGCAGACCGGCGAACGAAGTCTCGCATCACGATGCTATGTGCATCAGCGTATAAAACCTTACAAGGTATTGTATACCTGTTCTACTTTTGCCATATATTTTGGCGCTTGGGCTGCGGGGTGATATTGGCGTACGTGCCAATGAAAGGCTTCCGGCGTAAGCTGATTGATCATTTTAATAGCCGTTTTTCGATTGCTCGAAAACGTGCGTAACAGTGCACCAGCGCCGTTTGCATAGGCAACTTCGGTGGCGTAGCGACGCGTCACAGGATCGTCGATCCAATTTAATTGCTGGTACTGAATAGCGCCGATATAGGCAGCGCCTAGATCAATATTGGTTTCAGGATCGAGCAGATCGTCATCATCCGGACACCCGCTTTTACCTTTATAGCGATATGCATCGCAGCCGCCCGTTGAGGCTTTGATCTGCATGAGGCCAATGGCATTGGACGGGCTGACTGCTTCAGGATTGAAGCTGGACTCTACCTGAATAATCGCCGCAATAAGCTTAGGATCGACTTTGTAGTCATCGGCGGCATCTTCAATAGCATCATCATAGGCATGAGCATCATGCTTCTTATAACTATGTTTATGCGTACAGCCCGCTAAGAAAAGCATGCACATAATGATGGCAAGTCTGGCTGGTTGTTTGGGTAATGAAATCATTGTGAACACCAATTTATTCCTAATTAATTGATATAGGTAAGTAATTTGGCGACTGTTGCGAATGGCTTATCAAAGAAGATCAGACAGCATCCTGCGCCCGAAACCGACGCAGGAATCATATAGTTATCGCGCTTTTAGATCACCTGATGATTTGTATTTTTTAGCAAAAACTCAATGCGCTCAGGCAAGATAAAAGACTTCTTTCAGATCGTCACTGACCGGACTGTAATCAGGATTACTAGGCATTACATCGCCCATGTGTTTCCACCAGCGCTGACAGACATCCGTTTCGGCAATGGCATTCCAACTCGCTTCAGATTCAACTTCGACGAAGCCAAATAACAAATTGCGCTTTTCATCGAGAAAGATTGAATAATGGTGTGCGCCATGCGCTTTCAGCTCAGCCTCCAGTTCTGGCCAAATTGGTGAATGGCGGCGTTGATACTCGGCATGTGCATCCGGGTTTACCTGCATGACGAAAGCTTTACGGATCATATTGGCTCCTTACAGCGCTTGGAGATAGAGTGCGCGCACCTGTTCACGATCGGCACTGCGTGGATTACAAGGTGCGCAAGGATCGGCTAACGCTTTGTCTAACCAGCCTTCGATATCCGCTTCTTTGATGCCTAGCGTTTTAAATCCTGAAGGAATGCCCACGCGGGCAGAGAGCTGGCGAATCGCTTGAATTGCGCTTTGGCTTGCTTGCTCTTCATTCATTCCGTCGGTATTGACACCCATGGCTTGAGCGATGCGAGCGAAACGAACAACCGCATTCGGACGATTAAATTCCTCAATGACGGGGAGTAAGATGGCATTACACACGCCGTGCGGCAGATTATGGGTCGCTCCCGGCTGATGAGCCAACGCATGGACTAGCCCCAAACCTGCACTGTTGAATGCCATACCAGCTAAATATTGGCCATAAGCCATCATTTCACGAGCTTGGAGATTCTGACCATTATCCACTGCTTGTGGCAGCCATTCGGTAATCATACGGATGGACTCAAGTGCGGAATGGTCGGTGAGTGGATGTGCACCAACGGATACATAGGCTTCAATCGCGTGGGTCAGTGCATCCATACCGGTTGCGGCAGTGACTGACGCTGGGATATTAAGCATAACGGCGGGGTCATCAACGGCGATATCAGGAATGATATTGCTGTCGATAATGACTTCTTTCACCTGTCGCTGGCTATCAATAATCACGGCGTTGCTGGTAAGTTCTGCAGCGGTGCCCGAGGTGGTATTAATTGCGACGAGGGGGACACCTGGGTTCTTCACTTTCCCCACGCCGGAATACGCTGTGGAAGGTGACGGATTAGCGGTCAGAATTTTAATGGCTTTAGTGGTATCAATCGGGCTCCCCCCTCCGAAGGCAATCAGATAATCGCACTGATTTTGTTGATAAGCTTTAAAGCCAGCCTGTACCAGCTCTTCGGTAGGATTAGGATAAACATCTTTGAATAAAGCGTAGGAGAGGTGGTGTTGTTGCATGGCATCAAACAGGCCATCTAATAACCCCATCTCAACTAATTGACCGTCAGTGACGATCAGGGCTTTTCCCCATTTTTTGTCGCTGAGTAGCTTGACCATATCGATGATTGCGCCGTTTCCGTGCAAGCTAATTTTGGGTAATGCCAACATAAAGCTCATGATATTGCTCCTGAAAATGAAAAACCGTTATGATGCGCCTCCGAAAAGAGGCGCATGCGATCGGTCTTTCTAGCGCTTAATCCTTGAGTGCGGCGGCCATTGGCGTAACACCAAACCGTGCCGCCAATGCGATGAGCTCTTGGGTGGAGATGGTCTGTCTTTTTCCGCCCATAGACAGTACTTTCACCATGATTTCCGCTGATTTCTCGGCGGTATCAATTAGGCCAAAAGCATCGTCGAGCGTTGGGCCGCTGCCGAAAATGCCGTGGAACGGCCACAGTACTAATCCGTGTTCGCGCATCTGCTCCGCGGTCTGAGTGCCAATGCCATCGGTGCCCGGTACCATCCACGGTACGATGCCGATCCCATCAGGGAACACCACCAAACACTCGGTGCTGCCTTCCCATAGAAGGCGGGTGAATTTGGCATTGTCTAAGTCATGTACGTAACTTAGTGCAATTAAATTGGTGGCATGACAGTGCATAATGACGCGGTTATCGCCGCCGGTGACTTGCATGCGCACTATGTGTGATTGGAAATGTGCGGCGAGTTCTGACGTCGGTAACCCGCCTTTAGTCAGTCCCCAATGAATGTTGTAAGCCATACCATCTGCGCTGACTTGTAATAGCACCAGATTTTCTTCCGGTGCGATTTGCACATTGCGGAAAAACTTCCCTGAGCCGGTGACCAAAAACCAGCTGTTTGCTAATTCGGTGGCTGGCTGTGTCAGTTCAACGCAGCGCGGTTGAGCAGTAAAGTCAGCGCGAAACGGCGCTACTTCTTCTTCTAAAAGACGCAGGCTGACATTACCGCCATTGCGTTCGTCCCAGCCTTTTAGCCACATATCGCTGGTGGCCTTAATCATCCCCTGAACAAACCAAGAGTCGATGATGGATTGCATAGTTTTATTCCTTATTTTCAATAACTAACGCTGAGACAAAACCTGTTCTTCATATTCACGAACGGCATTCAACCAGCGAGCGTCGGCGGGAACATCATTGCGCTGGCAATACATTTCCCATACGGCCTGCCATGGCAGTGATTTTTGCTCTTCCAGCAACGCGAGTCGCGCTGTGTAGTCGCCGCTTTCTTCCAGCTTGCGTAGATGTTCGGTCGGTTCTAATAGCGCACGTAGCAGGGCTTTTTTCATGTTGCGCGTGCCGATAACCCACGCGGCGATGCGGTTAATGGAAGCGTCGAAGAAATCCAAACCGATATGCACTCGGTCAAACAGATCGTGACGCACGATTTCATTGGCAATGGCCTGTGTTTCATCGTCGAGCAACACCACATGATCGCTATCCCAGCGAACTGGGCGGCTGACGTGCAGCAGCAGGCGCGGTACATACAGCATGGCGCTGGAGATTTTGTCTGATATCACTTCGGTGGGGTGGAAATGCCCCGCATCCAGACACAAGGCAGTCTGACGACTCGCGGCGTAGCCGAGGTAAAACTCATTGGAGCCGACGGTATAGCTTTCAGCGCCGATGCCGAACAGCTTGCTTTCAACGGCGTCGATATGATGAGCTGGATTGAGCTTTTCTGAGATGACTTCGTCTAGCGCTGAAGCTAAACGTTGACGCGGTGCCAGACGATCAATCGGTGTATCTTTCATCCCGTCAGGGATCCAAATATTCATGACGGACGGAGTGCCTAGCTGCTCGCCAAAATAGGCAGAAATACGACGGCTGGCTTGGCAATGCTCAATCCAGAACTGACGTGTTTCCGGATCGGCGGATGACAACGTGAACCCATCGGCACTGAGCGGATGAGAAAAACAGGAAGGGTTAAAGTCTAATCCTAGGTGGTGTTTTTTCGCCCATTCAACCCAATGAGCAAAATGGCGAGGCTCTATTTTATTCCGAGCAACCGGCGTGTCAGACTCTAAATAAATCGCATGCAGATTAAGGCGTTTTGGACCAGGAATAAGCGAGAGCGCCATCTCCAAATCTGAGCGAAGTTCAGCGGCGTTACGTGCTTTGCCTGGATAATTACCGGTAGCCTGAATACCGCCGGTTAGCGAGCCCTCTGGGTTTTCAAAACCGGCGACATCGTCGCCCTGCCAGCAGTGCATGGAAACAGGCAGTTGCTCCATCGTTTTCAATGCATTTTCAACATCGACGCCAACGGCGCTGAAACGCTGCTTTGCCAGTTCCCAAGCCTGATCGATTAAAGTGGTCATACACAAGTTCCTTTGAATTGGGCAGAGGTTTGCGCACCACTGTGAGTCTGTGGCGCGGATAAAGAATGCGGGTGGTTGGGGGTGAAATGTTCTAAAGGGAAGTTATGCGCAATGATGCGACGGAAATCAGCCACGTTAGCCACGTCGCCTAGCGCAATGAGCTGGCAACCGATATTGCCTAACGTGGAGGCCTCAACGGGGCCCGCGGTAACTTCTAGATTACATAGGTCAGCACATAGCTGATTGAGAAAACGATTCTGACTGCCGCCACCAACGATATGCAGATGGCGGAGCGGTTTGCCGCGTAGCCTTTCGAGTTCTTTCGCCACCTGTTGATAGAGATTGGCTAGACTGTCGAAAATGCAGCGCGCTAATTCGGCTGGGGTTTCAGGAACCGGCGCTCCACGTTCACGGCAGTCATTCTGGATTTCCAAACACATGTTGTCTGGATTAATGAAACGTTCATTATTGGGGTTAATCAGAAAATATTGTGCTGGCTGTAAAGCGGCTTCAGCGATGAGGTCAGGCAGATATTGAACGTGCAGCTCCTGCGTCGCGCGTTGTAGCAACCACAGACCCATAATATTTTTGAGTACTCGATAATGACCTTCAGTACCCCCTTCGTTGGTGATATTAGCCTGCAGCGCCGCGTTATCAGTGAACGGTGTCGCACTCTCGATCCCCATCAGTGACCATGTGCCAGAGCTAAGATAGGCTGCGTCAGGACCTTGCATTGGCGTTGCCATTACCGCGCTGGCGGTGTCGTGCGTGGCCACGGCAACGACCGGTACTTTTTGTCCTTTAGGGCTCAGCCAATCGCCGACGCGGTTGCCTGGCTGAGTCGGTTTCTTCAGCCAGCGAGCAGGAATACCGGCATAGTTCAGCAAATCGGTATCCCAATCACCGGTATTGATATTGAGCAATTGCGTAGTGCTGGCGTTGGTGTATTCCCAATTCATCTTTCCTGTCAGGCGATAGTGCAGATAGTCCGGGATCAGCAACAAATGCTCGACGCGATCCAATACCTCTGGCTGTTGTTCGCTGAGCGCTCGCAGTTGGTAAATCGTGTTAAAGGGTAAAAATTGGATGCCGGTGCGTTGATAGATAAATGCGTTCCCCAGCGTTTTCTGTGCCTGAGCCATGACGCCATGGGTTCGGCTATCGCGATAGGCTACGGGGTGTCCGACACGCTCGCCGTTGGCATCAAGCAGCACGTAATCGACACCCCAAGTGTCGATACCAATACTGTCTAGCAAGATTTTTTCAGCATCGATTTGTGTCAGCCCAGCGAGGATTTCACGCTCAATGCTATCGAGATCCCAAGTATCAAAACCATCGCGTGAGACTAGCTGGTTAGTAAAACGGCGAATCTCTTTGAGCGTCAGTTTCTGAGTGCCGAGATGGTAGCTGGCTAGCATGACCCTTCCGCTCGAGGCACCAAGATCAATTGCGACAATATGGCGTGTGGTCATGTGGAACCGTCCGTCGTTGAACAATCTTATTAATCAATGACGGCCAGTGTAAAAACTTGCCTTGGGGGACACCTTCTCATGAATGCCAATGCAATACCGGTTTTGGCAATACAGCAAAGGTGAAAGTGAAGTTGGTCACATATCTTAGAGAGATCGCCCTGTGACGCTCGCCGCATTTCTAAATATTGGCGACGTTTTCTTAAATAAATGCGCGCTTAAAGTAGTTTTGGCGTCAAAAGTTTAAGGTTCGCATTGGCGCCTTCTTCTACTATCGCAATACAGAAGTGCTGGAGAAGTAACCAGTGCTGATACCCGAGACGATGAGGAGGTAGACCATGACTGTTTTGCACAGCATTGATTTTTTCTCTTCCGGCTATGCGCCCGTCGCGATAGAGCCGCGAGCACCTCAGCCTGAGTTTCCTGAGCACCATCATGATTTCTATGAAATCGTTATTGTGGAGCAGGGCGCTGGCGTACATGTATTTAATGGCAATCCTTACACGCTTAACAGCGGATGTGTGTGTTTTGTTCGTGACCATGACCGCCATTTGTTTGAGCATACGGATGGACTGTTTTTAACCAATGTCCTGTTTCGCTCACCGGATGCATTTAAATTTTTGTCAGGTGTTGAACAGTTTTTGCCGAGCGAGCGTAACGGCGTTTACCCTTCACATTGGAGAATCAGCCAGCAGGTATTGCAGCAGGTCAAAGTCTTAATGTCGAAGTTAGCGCAGACGCCAGACAGCGAACGCGCCGAAGATATCGCCTTGCATGAAAGCGTTTTTATGCAGCTCATTGTGCAGCTTTGGCAGGGCTGTTCGGCGCAAATTGGTGATGACCAAGAAGGGCGTTTGCGCCAATTGCTCGACTGGCTACAAGACCATTATGCTGAGTCAGTGGAGTGGTCAGAATTAGCCGATCGTTTTTCTTTACCGCTGAGAACCTTACATCGCCAGCTAAAAAATCATACTGGCATGACACCACAGCGTTACCTCACTCGGCTGCGGCTTTTACAGGCTAGACACCAGCTGTGC
Source organism: Hafnia sp. HMSC23F03 (assembly GCF_001816025.1). Lineage (NCBI taxonomy): Bacteria > Pseudomonadati > Pseudomonadota > Gammaproteobacteria > Enterobacterales > Hafniaceae > Hafnia > Hafnia sp. HMSC23F03. The sequence goes on along the minus strand of NZ_KV824231.1, from coordinate 156,299 downwards.
CACAGTGATAGCAGCATAACGGATATCGCCTACCAGTGCGGTTTCGGTGACAGCAATCATTTCTCTACCTTATTCAAACGCGAGTTTGACCAATCACCGCGGGCGTTACGTTGCCAGTCATAGTTTTCTACAATCTGATTTTGTGGTTTTTTATTCATAAACCATCAAGAACAAATATGTGGAATAGAGAAAGCCGTCAACGTACGTTGCTGAAGATTTTGTAATACTGTCCGGCTATTTAAGAGTGGAGACAGGAGATGGGTAAGCTATTAGTGCTTGAAAGTCGGGATTATCTTCCATCCGAACAGATGCCTGTCGCTGTGGCAGATCGCTACCCGCAGCAGGTATTTGCTGAACATACCCATCAATTCTGTGAAATTGTTATTGTGTGGCGCGGCAACGGGCTACACATTCTTAACGATCGTCCTTATCGAATTACCTGCGGAGATATTTTTTATATCAACGCTGACGATTGCCATAGCTATGAGTCTGTTAATGAACTGGTGTTGGATAATATTATCTACTGCCCAGAGCGTTTGCGCCTGAATGCACAGTGGAATCTTCTGCTACCGCCCTTTGATGAAACGACGCGCCAGAATCATTGGCGTTTGAGTACGGGAGGGTTAGCGCAGGCACGGCCCATTATTGCCCAACTGACGCAGGAAAGTCGTAAAAACGATGTGCTCTCTATGCAACTCACCGAGGCTTTATTGCTGCAATTAGCCATTGTGCTCAAGCGTTACCGTTATACAGCTGAAAGTGCACATTTACTTCCTGCGGGAGAACAGCTTGATCTGCTGATGGCATCCTTACAAGGTGGGTTAGACAATCATTTCGATTTAGCGGCATTCTGTGCTGAGCATCAGTTGGTCGAACGTTCACTTAAACAGCTTTTCCGCCAACAAACTGGCATGACAATTAGCCATTATCTACGCCAATTGCGTTTATGTCAGGCTAAGCGACTGCTGCGACGCAGTGAGTATCGCATTAGTGAAATCGCCACACGCTGTGGATTTGAAGACAGCAACTATTTTTCCGTGGTGTTTACCCGTGATGCAGGGATAACGCCGAGAGAGTATCGCCAGCGCTTTGTGACGGAACCCGAACGGGTGGTATAAACATTGGTGGATGTATATTCTCAATAACATACGGGCAAGCACCGCGAGCCGTAAACCAGATAGGGCAGTTTGATGAAACAAATTAAATTAGGTGGTTCTACTCTTCAGGTTCCAGCCATTGTCGTTGGATGTATGCGTATGGACGAACTGAAAGCGGCTGAAGTAGAAACCTTCGTGCAAACAGCACTCGATTTAGGCGCTAACTTTTTCGACCATGCGGATATCTACGGCGGCGGTGAGTGTGAGCGTATTTTTGCACGTGCTGCCAAGCTAAATGACGACCGCCGCGAGAAAGTTTTTCTGCAGTCTAAGTGTGGTATCCGCAAAGGACTGTTCGATTTCTCGAAAGCGCACATTCTAAAATCGGTTGACGGTATTTTAGAGCGCCTTGATACCGATTATCTGGATATGTTACTGGTGCATCGTCCTGACGCGTTGATGGAACCAGAAGAGGTCGCGGAAGCTTTCGATCATCTGCTGGATTCTGGAAAAGTCCGTCGTTTCGGCGTGTCTAACCAAAGTCCGATGCAGATGGCGCTGTTGCAAAAATTTATGAGCCAAAAGATTTTAGCCAACCAGCTACAACTGAGTATTACCAACAGCGGTATGATCCGTAGCGGTATTAACGTCAATATGGAGAACGCTTCAAGCATCGATCATGATGGTGAAGTGCTGAATTACTGTCGTTTAAATGATGTGACTATTCAGGCTTGGTCACCGTTCCAATACGGTATGTTTGAAGGTGTCTTCCTCGGAAATGAAAAATTTCCAGAGCTAAACCAGAAAATTGACGAAATTGCAGCGCGCTATGGTGTTTCTAATACCACGATTACGACGGCATGGATCCTGCGCCATCCTGCAAATATGCAAATGATTTCTGGCACCATGAGCACCTCGCGCCTGAAGCAGATTTGTCAGGCTTGCGATATCACGTTAACGCGTGAAGAGTGGTATGAAATCTATCGCGCAGCAGGCAATGAGCTGCCATAAAATTTGAACCGAATCTGTGACAGTAGCCAGAGGGATCCTTCTGGCTATTTTTTTATTTCTCTTTATCTCAATGCCGCGTAATATTCCGACCTGTTTATTTTCCAACCACACTCCTTATTTATGATCCGTATCTTGCCGCTGTCTGAAGTCCCAGAGCATAGTGAACTGATAACCGACTGGCTGTTTCAGGCTTTTGGCAGCGAAAACAGTCGTGATTTTTTCGCGAGTATCGTTAACAGTAGTTTGCGGCCTGAAGGCTTGCCGGTCACATTTGTGGCCTTGCTCGATGATAAACCCGTCGGAACCGTAGGGTTATGGCGCTGCGACTTGATTAGCCGCCAAGATTTGTATCCGTGGCTAGCCGCGCTCTATATTGCTGAAAGTCAGCGAGGCGGTGGATTAGGAGCCCAACTCCAACAATATGTGGAAGCATTTAGCCGCCAAGCCGGGTTTAACGAACTTTATCTCTATGCGACCTTTGCCGATTATTATGAGCGTTTTGGCTGGCAATACATCGGCGACGGGCTGGATTATCCAGACCAGCCCGTGCGTTTGTATCGCAAAGATATCTAGTGAAAATTAGATAATATGCTGGGTACGTACACCTAATACGTCGGCTAACTTCTCTAACTGTGAACCCCAGTGGCCTAAGCCAATTGCGCAATGGTGTGCAGGTCCCCCAGTAGACCATGCGCGAGTGAAGTTTCGTGCTCCCATATCAAAACGGTAACGGCTATTGGTGTTGCCGATATCCAACGTTTCTCCCGCTACCGATTCGCCCTCTGCGTATTGCAGCACGATTTCCCCACCGCGCGTTTCAACGACAGATAAAAAGGTGACCGGTCCATTTTTAACCGTCATTTGAATGGATACTCCACAGCCTGGTTTTCCATGATAGACAGGTAAAGGTACCAGCCTGACATCGCCTTCAGCCATCAGCGGGTGAGCGGGGCCGTCGTGCCCCCAAAGCACCACATCGTCTTGGAATTCAATGCCATAAGGCTCAGAGAAAGATCCTCCTGCGCCTAGCAATGAAAGTATCTTCATCGCGATGACATTTTTAACTTCATACTCACCGGCAACAGGGATCTCTTTTTGTGTCAGCAGCGTATTGCCTGCAATCACGGAGGTGACGATGTTTTCATAATCGTTCCCATTTTGCCCTTCGTAGTAGTAAGCCAAAGCGCCGAGATGATGTTGTTTCACCAACGCATCCAGCGCGCAGGCGGTATGTGCAGCGCGCATCAGTTCTGATTCCGAGCACTGGGGATCAATTGTGAAGGCTTGGCTCATTTCTGCGCGTTTGCTATCTAACAACGCGGGCGTCGTATTTTGTCGCAGCTGATTGAGTTCGCACATTTCAAGGGGCTTGAAGCGTACGCCTAAACGGGCAGACAGATTGGTTAGGTTGCTGTAGACGTCATACATCCCGTCATAATAATGCCCGATTAAGCCGATTTGAGTTTTACTCAGCGCCATGCGTATCTGATAGGCGTTTAACCATTCCTCCAGTTCCGACCATACTTCGTCGTCGTTATGGAGTGCGCCAACTAAAAGCTGAAAGCCAATATTGGCGCGGTTAAAAACGTTAGCCAACTCGGGGGCGCTACAGGCCTGACAGTGCGCTAACCATTCCCCGGTACGATCTCCACGATCGGTCATTTCTCTTATGCGTTGATAAGGAAGGCCGGTGCCTGGCTGTAGCGCAAGGATGAGGACGGGTTTTCCCAGCGCCTGAACCAGTGGCAATACGGTGGAGCTCAGTGCATAGGTGCTGATATAAAGCACGACCACATCCAATGGCTGGTGGCGCATTTGCTCAAGTAGTCGATCCGTTGCGGTAACGGAGTCAATCAGTCCGCCGTTATGGATGCAATGCTGCTGGGCAAGGCGCTGCTCAATTTCGCCAAGATAGCCTTCAAGGCGATTTTTTAAACCGTGAAACTGCGGCCAGTAGGTATCCAGCCCGATACCAAAAAGGAGAATATTTAAAGGGTGGGCCATCATTAACTCCTTACGAGGCCATGCCTAGACCAACGATATTGGCAGCGAGAATAATGATCAGGCAGCCTATACACAGCACGCTAACCGGTTTTTTGCTGCTGCATTTCCACTCTTTGAGTAATAGACCAACAATGCCGCCGCATAGCACGTAGAAGCTCATGTGTAGCATCCAGCTCATGTAGTCATACTTGGCTGGGATTTTTGCGTGTCCCCATGCATAAAAGAAAAACTGCAAGTACCACATGAGCCCAGCCAGCATCGAAAACAGTACGTTGGTCACGATAAGCTTGCGTGGCCAAGAAAAGTCAGTCTTGATGGAGATATTTTTTAGTGTTGCGAGGCGAATGAAGCAGTAGCCAAGGTTGATGATTGCTCCGCCGCCCATAATAATGACGTAGCTTGGCAATGCCACGTAGAGGGCGTTAATGCCGAGTGCTGCGGCAGCTTCGTGCATAGGTTTAGCGGCATCCATAGCGAATGACATGCCCGCCGAGAAAATCCCGCACATGACGGCAAGCACTAACCCTTTTTTCAGGTTGAACTCTTCGGCACGGATTCCCATTGCACGTTCTTTGAGTAAACCGGCATAGCTCACCGTTGCTACGCCGATCAGTGCGACTAATACACCTAACAGCGTCATGCGGCCGCCGGGAGTACCAAACAGCACGTCGATGCGACCTTGCAGAATTGGCGTCATTAATGTGCCAATAATCAGGGTGATACCAATCGCAATGCCGATTCCCATCGACATCCCTAAATAGCGCATTGTCAGGCCGTAGTTGATATTTCCGATGCCCCACATGGCACCAAACAGAAATACCGGTAAGAGAACAGCAAAGCTGAATGATCCATAGTAGGCCCAGAAGTCTGGCAGCAAAATGTAGCTGACGATCCAAGGAAGAATGAGCCAGGAAACGAATCCACCAATTGACCACATGGTTTCCCAAAACCAGTTTTTTACCTGCTTAAACGGCGCATAAAAACACGCTGCACTGGCTGCGCCCACCAGATGCCAGATGATGCCCAAAACTACAGAGTCGTTCATGAGTCCTATCCTTTTTTGTTATAAATGAGAAGCGACCGGTAGAGTGGGTTCTATATGTAGGACGCCGCTTCTCTGAAGATTGGAGTCTAAATAGTGTTCAGATCGCGAACCTTCAGATGACTGCCGCATGCATCTAGAAAATGGCAAAATTTAGTGGGTCGAGCAGATGTCGATCACAAAAGCATTTAAAAGCAGTGGGTTATTCTTGCGGTCAATTGATCGAGAGTAATAAGCGTGTATTTGCGAGAATTGAATGAAATATAAGAACTTTCCGATGAGCGGTGATTTACGTAATCAACATTCGCTTTTAGCCAGCAAGCTAATTATGATTGCCGATGTAATCTATTTTTTGGTGCGTCGGAAGCCATTGGGTATACTCTATGGCTAACCTGTCGAGGGATGAGAAACGCGATGTCTGATTTGGAAGTGCAACTGCGTAATTCGCTAGCGGCTTTGGATGATCTTAAAGAAAGCTTTGAGCAACAGCGTCTCGTATGGCAACAAGAATGCGAAGGAATACGCATGCAGCTAGAGCAGGCGCGTCAGCGCGAAGCCGCACTCTTGCAAAAGAATGAACAGCTGACTCGTAAACTAGTTGAACTGGGTTCATTGCCAGAAAATAATCCGTTATTAAAACAGTTCAAGATGGTTGGTGCTCACATTGAGGCTTTAGCTCAGGAGGCCACCGCTTTTAATAACTACATTTCTTCGGTGACCATAACCACACAAAGATAAGATTATCTGTGTTTACATGGTGCATCTGAGCCGCTCGCTATGAGCGGCTTTTTACGATTAGCAGCCGCATGCTACGTTTTTTTGTGGCTCCCCAGAAAATGTAAAGCCTTCATCTTGCCATCCCGTTATTCCTCCGATCATTTCTTTCACTGGATACCCTAATCGACTCAGCGCTAATGCCGCTTTTTGTGCTCCGTTACAATGTGGCCCAGCGCAGTAAACCACAAACAGGGTATCGCGGGCGTAGCGTTGATAAAGGCGCTGATCTATCTCTTTGTGCGGCAGATTGATCGCTTGAGGCAGGTGAGAACGTTGATACAACTCTGGCGAGCGAACGTCGAGCAATACAAAGTCGATATTCTGTTGCTGTAGGCTGTAATGAACATCAGAGCAGTCGGTTTCAAACTGAAATCGACGAGAAAAGTGGCGCTCAGCATCGGAGGAATCTGCTGCTGGAACATGGCTGACTAAGCTGGTCATCGTTTAAACTCCCTCGGTTGAATGAGTTACTACTGTATTGTTCACTCAGCCTTGCTTACAGTGGCAAATATGCCATCTTTCCTAATAAACCTGCCAATCAGTGACCCCTATGGATAGAAACCCTGGCTTAGTTGCAACCTTAGCCTACGATGGCTTATGCAGTTTTGAATTTGGTATTGCGCTAGAGATTTTTGCTTTGCCGCGTCCCGAATTCGATTTCCCCTGGTATCAGCACTGCGTGGTCGGTGTTGATGATGGGCCAATGCGAACGACAAACGGCGTGACGATGTTGGCTGAGCATGGGCTTGAATACTTAGCGCAGGCGAATACTATTGTCATTCCAGGATGGCGAGGGAATGACGTACCCCCACCGCCAGCATTGTTAGAGGCTGTGCGAGCCGCATATGAGCGCGGCGTGCGCTTTATTACTATCTGCTCGGGGGTTTTTGTATTAGCAGCTGCGGGGATACTCTCGGGTAAGCGAGTCACCACTCATTGGCGTTATTGCCAACAGCTAGCCGAACGTTATCCGGATATTCAGGTTGATGCGGATGTGCTCTACGTTGATAGCGGACAGATAATGACTTCGGCGGGGAGTGCCGCAGGGATTGATGCTTGCTTATATCTGGTTGCCAAGGATTTTGGGGTAAAAATTGCTAATCGTGTGGCGCGCAGACTGGTGATGGCCCCTCAGCGCAGTGGGGGACAAAAGCAGTTTATTGTGCATTCTCTAGAGGTGAAAACACATGATGGTCTGTACCTGCTGTTAGAGAAAGTACAAACGAGCCTGCATTTATCGTGGAGCGTGAAAATGATGGCTCGTGAATCTAACATGAGTGAGCGGACTTTGGCTCGACGTTTCGCAACGTCATTGGGGATGTCTCCCGCAAGTTGGCTGCAGCAGGCTCGTATGTACTTGGCATGTGAGCAACTTGAGTTGGGTAATAAGCAAATTGAGTCCGTTGCTGAGATTTGTGGCTTCTCAACCAGTGAGGGTTTTCGGCAAGCCTTTCGTCAACATTTAGGGATCACGCCCTCGGTTTATCGCCGCCGTTTTTCACAGAACAATCCGTTAAGCGACGTCTAACTCTGTTACATATTCACATTGCTAATAGGGCTAAATTGGATATTAATAGATAAATTATGACGAACGTTTTTTAGTCAGTCGGCTTTGTCGTCTGATGTATTCATTAAGAAGGTGTTTATGGAAGGTATCAGTATTACCAAATTGCTGGTGATTGCGGTTCTGATTGTTTTGCTGTTTGGCACTAACAAGCTGCGTACTCTGGGTTCTGACTTAGGTGCTGCGTTGAAAGGCTTTAAGAAAGCCATGAATGATGACTCAGCAAAACCAGGTGCAGATGCCGATAGCGCTGCACCGCGCGTTGACCATAAAGACTGATTCGGTTTTTCAGCGGTAGCTGAGTAGCCAATAAAAAAACCGTAGAGAGTGAGCCCTCTACGGTTTTTTCTGTATAGCTTGCGAGAAATGAGGCTTCAGAGATATTTGCTCTGGCCTCATGGATTCGGGCTGTAATGCTGTTCTCTTGTAAAAAAATATTTCTACGGAAACAGACTAAGCATTACTTCACTTCAACGCCCTTGGCCTGCAAGTCTGCATGGTAAGAAGAGCGTACGAACGGGCCACAGGCAGCATGGGTAAAGCCCATCGCCATCGCTTCTGCTTTCATCTCTTCAAATTCGTCAGGGCTTACGTAGCGCTGCACCGGCAGGTGGTGGCGACTTGGCTGCAGGTACTGGCCGAGAGTCAGCATCGTGACACCGTGAGCACGCAGATCGCGCATCACTTCGATGATTTCCTCATTTGTTTCCCCCAAGCCCACCATCAGACCGGACTTGGTTGGAATCTCTGGGTGTGCCGCTTTGAAGTTCTCCAGCAGCTTCAGTGACCAGTTGTAATCAGCACCTGGACGTACTTGACGATAGATACGCGGAACGTTCTCAAGGTTGTGGTTAAACACGTCCGGTGGTGTTTCCGTTAAAATATCCAGCGCGCGTTCCATACGGCCACGGAAGTCTGGTACCAACGTTTCGATACGAATGGTCGGATTTTTGGCACGAATGGCACGGATACAGTCGGCAAAATGCTGAGCACCGCCGTCGCGCAAATCGTCGCGGTCAACGGAGGTAATGACCACATAACGCAGCCCCATATCAGCAATCGTTTGTGCCAGTTTTTCTGGTTCATTCGCATCTGGCGCAACGGGGCGACCATGTGCAACATCGCAGAACGGACAGCGGCGGGTACAGATGGCACCCAAAATCATAAAGGTTGCCGTACCATGGTTGAAGCATTCAGCCAAGTTAGGGCAGGAGGCCTCTTCGCAGACGGAATGTAGGCCATTTTTACGCATGGCCGCTTTAATACCTTGAATACGACTGGAATCCGCGGGGAGTTTGATTTTCATCCACTCAGGCTTGCGCAGCAGCTGTTCTCTTTCTACGGCCACTGTTTTCACTGGGATAAGGGCCATTTTGTCTGCGTCACGGTATTTGACGCCGCGTTCCATCAGAATTGGTTTACTCATAATCGTGCGGGTTCCAGTTGCTTAACTCGGCTGATTGATAGCCCAGTATTTGAATAAATTGCTCGACCAGTACCGACTGTACGTTTTCAAGCGTAACGTCGGGGTTCAGTGCGCTGATCTGTGTCATTTGCATGCCTGCGTAACCACAAGGGTTAATCCGGCTAAACGGGCCGAGATCCATGGCGGTATTCAGCGCCAGCCCGTGGAATGAGCAACCTTTACGGATGCGTAATCCCAGCGAGCAAATCTTTTTTTCACCCACGTAAACACCGGGAGCATCAGCTCTGGCATGTGCCTCGATGCTGAACTTTTCAAGCGTGTTAACGACGGTTTGCTCTATCGCAGTCACCAGTTGGCGAACGCCAAATTTGTTACGTTTCAAATCGACAAGGACATACATCACCTGCTGGCCAGGGCCATGATAAGTGACTTGGCCACCGCGATCGCTTTGGATCACAGGAATATCTCCTGCAGCCAATACGTGTTCAGCTTTGCCTGCCTGACCTTGGGTAAATACCGGATGATGTTGCACTAACCAGAGCTCATCGGGCGTACTTTCTGTGCGCTGGTCGGTAAAAGTATGCATGGCTTGTGATACGGGAACATAGGGCTGCAACCCTAGTTGACGCAGTATGATCTTGTCTTGTTGCAAACGAGTCATCATCCGGTTACAAAATTGGTAAAGCCATTATACCGAGATGCACCCTCAGCGACCAGTGTTGATCGTTCAAAAAAAAGCGGCTCAATAAAGCAATCATGCCTCATCGAGCCGCTTAGCCTGCATACTTGACGCAGGGAGATAACGTTAAAAAACTGTAATTACAATACGGTACGTACGATTTCGATTTTACCCAGTTCTTCATACAGCGTTTCTACCTGCTCAATATGAGTCGCATTAATTGTAATCGCGACGGAGTGGTAGGTGCCTTTGCTGCTTGGCTTAACCTGTGGCTGATAATCACCGGGTGCATGGCGCTGCACCACTTCGACCACCTGATCGACCAGCTCAGGCTGCGCTAAACCCAAGACTCTATAGGTAAAAGAGCAAGGAAATTCGAGCAGTTCATTCAGTTTAGTTTTCATGTTGCGCTCCAGCATTTTGCTTCAATCTATAAATTATAACTCCCGCCGGAGCGGGAGTTATTGTTATTCATTATATGGGGATGAAATTTCCCGCTTTCAAGAGGCTGGATTAACCAAACCAACGATGGAACATCAGTTTGATATGGTCGATCATACGGCTGAAGAAACCACCTTCTTGCACTTCATTGAGCACCACTAATGGACGCTGTTCGATGGTTTTACCATCAAGCTGGAAGTTGATGGTGCCCACGACCTGATTTTTTGCCAGAGGCGCATCAAGTTCGGTTGCGTTCAGCGTGTAGCTGGCCTTCAAATCTTTCATGCGGCCACGAGGAATTGTCAGGTAGACATCTTTATCAACGCCAAGCTGTGCGCGATCGGTATCACCAAACCATACAGGCTCAGAAGCGAATTCACGGCCAGCTTTCAGCGGAGAAACGGTTTCGAAGAAGCGGAAGCCCCAAGTCAGCAGTTTTTTACTTTCGCTTTCACGGCCTTTGCTGGTGTGCCCACCCAGTACGGCCGAGATTAAGCGCATCTGACCTTCGGTTGCAGACGCGACCAGATTAAAGCCCGCAGATTCGGTATGGCCGGTTTTGATACCATCAACGTTCATGCTGGTATCCCACAGCAGGCCATTGCGGTTCATCTGACGAATGTTGTTAAACGTGAACTCTTTCTCTTTGTAGATAGCGTACTCGTTTGGTACATCACGAATAAGGGCCTGACCAATCAATGCCATATCGCGAGCCGAACTGTACTGCCCATCGGCATCTAAGCCGTGTACGGTCTGGAAGTGAGTGTTCTGCAAACCCAGAGCCTTAACGTAGTTGTTCATCAAGCCAACAAAAGCGTCTTGACTGCCAGCCACGTAATCCGCCATTGCAACACAAGCGTCGTTACCCGATTGCAGGTTGATACCGCGGATCAGCAGAGAGACAGGAACGCGATCGCCTGGTTTCAGGAACATCAGCGATGAGCCTTTGAACACTGGATTACCGGTCGCCCAAGCATCTTGTCCAACGGTCACCACATCATTCTCAGTGAACTTACCGGCTTTCATTGCCTGACCAATAACATAACTGGTCATCATTTTTGTCAGGCTAGCAGGGTTTCGGCGAGCGTCGGCGTTAGATTCCGCTAAAACCTTACCTGAGTTGTAATCAATCAGGATATACGCTTCCGCATCGATCTGCGGCACGCCTGGGATCATGGTCTTAAGATTAACGTCGTCAGCATGAACTACATTGACCATACCAATGGCGAGAAGGCTGCTGAGCGCAATGCGTTTTATCGAACGGGAAGCAAAATTGTATTTCATGATAGGGACTACAACATCCGTGAATAAAGTGAAAAAAACGAGCCACACTATAACAGAAGCCGATTTATCGTTCATACCCGAACAAGGCTTAATCGCGCCTCTTTACAGAGGCAATGTGTGACTAATTATTGCATACCCCACCATCTAGATGGGGTATGTATATTTACTGTGCGCTGGCAATAAACGATTGCTGCTGTGCTTCGCTGGCTAGACGCTGTTGTAACGCAGCGGCTTCTTGCCGGCTACTGAATGGCCCCAGTTGCACACGATACATTGCACCATTAGGTGATACTTTACCCGGTACGCCAAATTGTTGACTTAACTTCTGCTGCCATTGTTGCGCACGGGCACCATCGCTGACGGCACCAACCTGCACCACAAATTTTCCATTGGCAGGGGCAGCCGATGTCGCAACTGCAGCAGGTGCGGCAACAGCAGCCGGAGCAGGAGCTGCGACCGGTTCACTTCCTTCCAATACGCCAGTGCGCAATGGCTGAGGTGCGCCCAAGAAACCAGTGCTGTTGCTTGCTGGCGCAGAAACCGGCACGTTGTCATCGTTATTCATGGTCGCAGGCGTTGGATTTGCTACCGGACGTACGGCGACTTGTGCATCTGATGCAGATGGACTCATGGAAACCTGTGTGGTTTCTTGGCCAATCGTTGGGCGAGCGGGTAGGGCATAGCTCTGCTTCGCAATCGTGGTGCCAATCGTTCCTGGGCCTGACATCGTGCCGTCTGGCGCTACGCTAATAAAGTCGATACGAACTTTCGTATTGTTTGAAATATTCAGGCGATCGGCTGCCGCGCGGGAGAGATCGATCACTTTACCCGCAGTGTATGGTCCACGGTCGTTCAGTCGAACAACTAAACGGCGTCCGTTAGCTAAGTTGGTAACGCGTACGTAGCTTGGCAGCGGCAGCGTTGCGTGAGCCGCTGTCATGGCATTCGGATCAAACTGTTCACCGATAGCGGTCATGTTGCCGCCGTTCTCTTCCCCATAGGACGTCGCGTAGCCCACCTGTGAGAAGTTAGATGGATCTTGCACCACTTTATATTTGGTACCGTTAACGCTGTAATCCTGACTGGTTGCCGGATTAAAGGGTTCATAGCGCGGTTCAGCACCGCTGATTTCTTCTACCGGGCCGTTATACGCAGGCTGCTGGGGAGCCGGGGTCTCGGTGGTTGTGGTGTTGGTACAGCCCGCCAGAAACAGACTGAGTAAACCAGCACTAAGCCATGATTTATGCGCCATTCGCATCGCGACCTCTATAAATTCTTAGATAACATTTTTCTGTGAGTATGGATCGACATTACGATACCAAACCCGGCCATGAGCACGATCAGGGCGGAGCCGCCATAGCTGACCAGTGGCAAAGGTACGCCAACCACGGGCAAAATTCCACTCACCATGCCGATATTCACGAAAACATAAACGAATAAAATCAACATTAAACCACCCACCATCACGCGGCCAAAGGTGGTTTGCGCTTTTGCCGCAATCATCAGCCCGCGCATAATGGTTAACAGATACAGTCCAAGTAGAACGAGAACACCCACCAAACCTAACTCTTCAGCCAGTACGGCAAAGATAAAGTCGGTGTGACGCTCTGGTAAGAACTCCAGCTGTGACTGGGTGCCATGCAGCCAGCCTTTACCGCCAAATCCACCGGAGCCAATGGCGATTTTGGATTGAATAATGTGGTAGCCCGCACCCAGTGGATCGCTTTCAGGGTCGAGCAGCATCATGACGCGAGCCTGCTGATAGTCGTGCATCAGGAAGAACCACAAAATCGGAATAAAGGCCGCAACTAAGACTACGGCGACCAGAATCAAGCGCCAACTGAGTCCTGCAAGGAAGAGGATGAACAGACCGGATGCGGCAACCAAAATGGAGGTTCCCAGATCGGGCTGAGCTGCAACCAGCAGCGTAGGCATAAATATCAGAATCAGTGCAATGCCGGTATTTTTCAGCGAGGGTGGGCAAACGTCACGGTTGATAAAGCGAGCGACCATCAAAGGCACGGCAATTTTAGCAATCTCTGACGGCTGAAAACGGACAAAGCCCAGATCCAGCCAGCGCTGCGCCCCTTTACTAATCTGGCCGAAGGCATCGACCAGAATCAGCAGGATAACGCAGAAGACATAAAGATAGGGCGCCCAACTTTCATATACACGCGGCGGTATTTGCGCCATAACCAGCATAACGCACAGACCCATAAAGATCTGACCGATTTTTCGCTCCATCATGTCAACATCTTGCCCGCTAGCGCTCCACATGACAAAGGCGCTATAGGCCAGAATGGAGAGAATGCAGAGCAAAAAAGGCAGGTCGATATGCATCTTCGCCCAAATAGAACGTTTCTGTTGGTTTTCTGTCATGATTAACCTGTATGCCTCATCAGTCGCCTTCAACGCCCGGAGGCGGCGCAGTTTCACTTGGGAGCGTCGTGTTGTTATCGCCGAGCATAATGTGGTCGAGAATTTGACGCACAATAGTCCCCACGGCTGGCCCTGCGCCACCATTCTCCAGAATGATAGCGACAGAAACCTGAGGATTATCGTACGGCGCAAACGCCGTCATCAGCTTATGGTCGCGTAAATGCTCAGCCAAGGTGTGCGCGTTATAGGTTTCATAACCAAAGACCTGTGCGGTACCTGATTTAGCGGCAATTTTATACGGAGCATTGGCGAAATACTTATGTGCCGTTCCGTTGGCGCGATTGGCTACACCATACATTCCATCTTTGGCTATTTCCCAATAGCCGGAATGGATATCGCCAATCTGTACTGATTCCTGCTGCTTGTAAGGCACCAACTGTCCGTTGATGCGCGTGCTGTACAGCAGGTGAGGTACCTTCATGTTTCCGTCGTTGATAAGCGTGTTCAATGCTTTAGACATCTGAATCGGTGTCGCTGTCCAATAGCCTTGTCCGATACCAACCGGAATGGTATCACCTTGATACCACGGTTTTTTATAGCGTTTCTGTTTCCATTCGCGTGTCGGCATTAAGCCGGAACGCTCTTCTGACAGATCGATGCCGGTGTACTGACCGTAGCCAAATTTGCTCAGCCATTCAGACAGGCGATCGATACCCATATCGTAGGCAACCTGATAGAAGAAGGTATCCGCAGATTCTTCCAGCGCTTTGGTGACATTCAGTCGACCATGCCCCCATTTTTTCCAGTCGCGGAAACGTTTTTCTGAGCCAGGCAACTGCCACCAACCCGGATCGAACAGGCTATAGTTTTTAGTTATTACGCCCGCGCTGAGCGCAGAAACGGCAATATAAGGTTTCACCGTGGATGCGGGTGGATAGAGCCCTTGGGTCGCGCGGTTAATTAACGGACGGTTCGGGTCATTGAGCAGTCGTTGGTAATCCTTGCTGGAAATCCCGTCGACAAACAGGTTAGGGTCATAGCTTGGATTAGAGACCATCGCCAGAATGCCGCCGGTGCGCGGGTCGCTGACGACCACGGCTGCGCGACTGCCTGCCAGCAGTTGTTCAAGATAACGCTGCAGATTTAGATCCAACGTCAGATAAATGTCTTTACCGGCCTGCGGTGGCTGCTCATGCAGTTGGCGTATGACTCGACCCCGGTTGTTGACTTCAACCTCTTCATAACCGGTTTTGCCGTGCAGAACATCCTCGTAATAGCGCTCGATACCCAGTTTGCCGATATCATGAGTTGCCGCATAGTTGGCAAGTTTGCCGTCTTTGTCTAAGCGTTCTACGTCTTTATCGTTGATTTTAGATACGTAGCCGATGACGTGGGTCAGCGCGGAGCCATAAGGATAGAAACGGCGCTGATAGCCTTTGACTTCAAAACCGGGGAAGCGGAATTGGTTAACCGCAAAACGTGCTACCTGAACTTCATTCAGTGCGGTTTTCACTGGAATTGAGGTAAAACGACGCGAACGTTTCCGTTCCTTCTGGAAATTATCTAAATCTTCGTCGGTGATATCGACAATAGGGCGCAACGCTTCAAGTTCAGCCTTTAAGTCTTCGACTTTTTCTGGCATGACTTCAAGCTGATAAATAGTGCGGTTAAACGCAAGAGGTGTGCCGTTACGGTCATAAATCATACCGCGGCTAGGCGCAATGGGCACCAGCTTAATACGGTTCTCGTTGGAACGGGTTTTGTAATCTTCGAAGCGCAGAATCTGAAGATGGTACAGATTGAAGACCAAGATGCCAGACAGAATCAAAATGCCGAGAAACGCAACGAGAGCACGGCGAATGAACAGGGCGGACTCTGCTGAATAATCACGAAAAGGGTTACGATCTATTTTCATTCCATTCCGTCGTGTTCTGGGTGATGACTTGGTGAAAAATAACAAAACTCAACGGCGAAGCTTGAGACTATCGCCGTTGATACTGGCTATTCACGATGATACGGATGGTTCGTCGTGATACTCCACGCACGATATAGGCTCTCGGCGACCAGAACGCGTACCAGAGGATGTGGCATGGTTAGCGTGGATAACGACCAGCTTTGCTCAGCCGCAGCCTTACACGCGGGTGCGAGACCTTCTGGACCGCCGATCAGTAGGCTAACGTCACGTCCATCCTGCTTCCAGCGTTCTAACTGAGAAGCAAGCTCTGGCGTATCCCAAGGTTTTCCGGGGATATCCAACGTGACGATTCGGTTACCTTTACCCACCGCAGCCAACATCATTTCGCCTTCTTTTTCTAGAATGCGCTTGATATCCGCGTTTTTACCACGTTTGCCTGCCGGAACTTCAATCAGCTCAAACGGCATATCTTTAGGGAAACGTTTAAGATAGTCGGTAAATCCCGTTTGTACCCAGTCCGGCATTTTGGTGCCGACGGCGACCAGTTGCAGCTTCACCGCTTAGCTCCAGAGCTTTTCCAGTTCATACAGGCGACGACTTTCTTCCTGTAAAACATGAACAATCACGTCGCCCAGATCAACAACGATCCATTCGGCGCCGTTTTCGCCTTCGATGCGCGGAGGCAGCAGGCCTGCCATACGTGCTTCTTGTACTACGTGAGTCGCAATGGAATGCACATGGCGGCTAGAAGTGCCGGTGCAAACAATCATGCAGTCGGTGATGCTTGACTTGCCGGCAACATCAATCGCGATGATGTCTTGAGCCTTCATATCATCAATTTTATCAATAATAAATTCTTGGAGCGCTTTACCTTGCAAAGGTTCCCCCTCGGGTTGAAGCAGTATTGCTCGGAATAACGTTTTCAAATCAAATCGTTTATTCGGGCAATCAAATCTTTAAAGTTAGAACCACGACATATCATGTAACGAAATGGATTCGGTTGTGATATCGGTTCTGCGAAAATAGGCCGCGGAGTATAACACGCGACCAGAGCTAACGGTACAGCCCCTGTAATTCGATATAGCGTTGAACGGCACGTGGAAGTAGGTCATCACAACTGATGCCTTGGTGGCGGCGCTGGCGAATATCGGTGGCTGAAATCGCAAGTAGTGGTGTATCAGCGAGATAGATATAGCCATGGGGTTGTTGGCTAAGCAGTTTAGCGTCGAAAACCTGATGCTTCTCTAACCATTGCTGCAATTCCGGCGTATCTAACCGATCGGAGTATCCCGGACGCGCACAGACCAGCAAGTGACAATAGTGCAGGATTTCTTCCCAACGATGCCATTTGTGCAATGTCAGCAGCGAGTCTTGGCCGATAATAAACGCCAGCGGTGCATTCGCACCTCGTTCTCGCCGCACTTCCTCCAACGTATCAATTGTATAGGAGGGGATGGTGCGATGCAGTTCACGTTCATCAACAGAAAACAGTGGATTGCCTTGAATGGCTAACTCCACCATTTTGAGCCGCTGCTGTGCATTGGCCTCCGGCTGCGGACGATGGGGAGGCACATGGTTGGGCAGCAAAGTTACATTCTGCAAACCCACTTCGTTGGCCATGGCCGTCACTGGTTTGAGATGCCCGTAGTGAATAGGATCAAACGTGCCGCCGAACAGCGCCGTTAGCTGCGTCGCGTTGCAACATTCATTCTGCATCTAGCATGCTCTCCGGCAATGATTTCCCACACAGCAGCAGCGTCAGTGATTCCAACTCGCTCCAAACGGACTGACCATAATCTTGTTTCAGTATGATCTCGATGTGCGAGAGCAACGCAATGGCCTGATAGAGCTGTTGTAAGCTGAGAAGCTGCAAGGCTTGTGTCATTGCGGGGCGACGATTTTGCCAAACCTTGTGTTGATCGAACAGATTTCGTAGCGGTGTATGAGCCATCTGACTTTTTAGCGTCAGTAGCAATAGCACTTCACGTTGCACAGTACGTAGCAGGATCACCGGTTCCATATCTTCTTGACGAAGCTGTTGCAGAATATGCCATGCACGTTTGCTTTTGCCTGCCAGAATGGCATCTACCCAATGAAATGGGGAGAAATGTGCTGCATCGCTCACGGCTTCTTCGACGCGAGGCAGTGTTAGCTTTCCATCTGGATAGAGCAGTGATAGGCGCTCCAAAGCCTGCGACAACGCCAATAGATTGCCTTCATAGCAATAGCAAATCAGCTGGTTAGCGGCGTCATCAAGTTGCAGGTTCATCTGTTTAGCGCGGGTCGCGACCCAGCGTGGTAGCTGAGCCTGCTCCGGCGTCTGACAGCTGATCATCACTGCGTTTTGGCTAAGTGTCTTAAACCACCCGGCATTTTCTTGGGCTTTTGTGGGCTTGTTTCCACGAATTATCAGCAACAGATCGGAATGTAAGAGCGTGGCGAGCTTAGCCAGTTGCTCACCAATGGCGGCATTAGCCCCATTTTCGGGCAACGTTAGAGAGATAATTTGACGGCTGGCAAATAGGCTCATCGCTTGAGAAAGGCTAAAGATACTTTCCCAATCGGTATGCGTGTCCAGCGAGAAACTGAAATACTCAGTAAAGCCTTGCTGCTGCGCCTGTTGGCGTATCAGATCAAGGCTTTCCTGCAATAGCAACGGTTCGTTGCCCATAACTAAATAACAAGCGCGCAGCCCCTCACGGAGCTGCGCGGCAAGTTGTTCAGGATAAACGCGAGTCATTGTGCGCTAATACTGCCTGTTGCGGTGGTGGTGCTAGCTGGCGTCGAAGTGGTATCGGTGCTGACTGAATTGAAGTCGTTCGCACTTTGCACTTTCGGTGCAGTCACTTCCGCATTCATGCGGTTGTCGTTGTTTTGCAACTCAGCGGCATGCACAGACAGCAGTTTACGTACTAGCTGTTGAGCAGCCTGATCGCGCATTTCCTGACGAATCATTTCCTGCTCGGAGTCTTTTGCCAGAGCGGTTAATGGGTTGTCGAAGAATGAACGATACACGCGAACGGTCAACGGATACAGATCGTGTCCACGAACCAATACCTGAGCACTAACGTTCAGCACCATTTGATATTCAGCCGTTTTACCATCTTTAAAGATTGAAACCGTTTCTTTTGACTCACTGCTACCAACAATACGCAGCGATGGCAGTTTATCTGAACCATCCGCAGGTTTTGCGGCTGCTGCAGAATTATCCACGATACTGGTGCTGTTAGTTGATACTGGGTCTTTGCTGCTGTCATCGGCTTTAGGATCGACAATAGTGATACCGCTCAGGCGCAGCTGTTCACGAATAGAGCGTGACAGAGGGCCATAAGGATCGCTGGTGTCGAACGTAATTTTCTGGAATTCGGTCGGCACCGACGTGTTACCACGCAGATGGAAACCGCAGCCAGCGGTAAGCACCGCCAGCCCCAGAACCGCAATTTTCAACAACGACGTCATAGTACGATGTCGCACAATTCCTCCTCGGCTCAACCTACAACTAGGTTCAGCAGTTTACCTGGAACGTAAATTACTTTACGAATGGTCACGCCGTCGAGATATTTGGCGACCTGCGCTTCTTGTCCAGCCAGTTCGCGAACCTGTTGTTCAGTCGCATCGGCCGCAACGGTGATCTTGCCACGGACTTTACCATTAACCTGAACCACGATCAGCTTAGAATCTTCGACCATTGCTTTTTCGTCGGCAACTGGCCATGGTGCAACGTCGATGTCGCCTTCGCCGCCCAGCGCAGTCCACATTTCGAAGCTCGCGTGTGGGGTGAATGGATACAGCATACGAACGACGGCTAGCAGTGCTTCCTGCATCAGAGCGCGGTCTTGCTCGGTCTCTTGCGGAGCACGAGCCAGCTTATTCATGAGCTCCATAATTGCGGCAATCGCGGTGTTAAAGGTCTGACGACGGCCGATGTCATCACTAACTTTAGCAATGGTTTTGTGCAGATCGCGACGCAGTGCTTTCTGATCTTCATTCAGGCCAGCTACGCTCAGGTCTACGCATGCGCCTTTTTGAGTATGTTCGTAAACCAGTTTCCAGACACGTTTCAGGAAGCGGTTTGCGCCTTCAACGCCAGATTCCTGCCATTCCAGCGTCATCTCAGCCGGAGAGGCAAACATCATGAACAGGCGTACGGTGTCTGCGCCGTAACGCTCAACCATGACCTGAGGGTCAATACCGTTGTTTTTTGATTTGGACATTTTGCTCATGCCCGCATAAACAACTTCACGACCTTCGTTATCGACAGCTTTGATGATGCGGCCTTTCTCATCACGTTCAACGGTGACGTCAACCGGAGAAACCCAGTTACGTTCGCCGTTAACACCGGTGTAGTAGAACGCATCAGCCAGAACCATGCCCTGACACAACAGGCGTTTCGCTGGTTCATCAGAGTTTACCAGACCAGCATCACGCATCAGTTTATGGAAGAAGCGGAAGTACATCAGGTGCATGATGGCGTGTTCGATACCACCAACATATTGATCGACTGGCAGCCAATAGTTAGCGGCTTCTGGATTCAACATGCCTTCGTTGTACTGTGGGCAGGTGTAGCGAGCGTAATACCAAGAGGATTCCATAAAGGTATCGAAAGTATCGGTTTCGCGCAGCGCTGGCTGACCGTTAACGGTGGTTTTTGCCCAATTAGGATCGGCTTTGATTGGGCTGGTGATCCCATCCATAACCACATCTTCAGGCAAAATAACCGGCAGTTGATCTTCTGGCGTTGGAATAACGGTACCGTCTTCCAGAGTGACCATTGGAATTGGCGCACCCCAGTAACGCTGACGGGAAACCCCCCAGTCGCGCAGACGATAATTAACTTTACGCTCACCAACGCCTTTTTCGACCAGCTTGTCAGCAATGGCGTTAAAGCCAGCTTCGTGATCCAGTCCGTCAAATTCACCGGAGTTGAACAGTACGCCTTTTTCGGTCATCGCTTCTGCATGAACGTCAGGCTGGCTGCCGTCCAGGCTCAGAATAACTGGTTTGATTTGCAGACCGTATTTGGTGGCGAATTCCCAGTCACGTTGATCGTGAGCAGGAACGGCCATGACAGCGCCGGTGCCGTATTCCATCAGAACGAAGTTTGCGACCCATACCGGCAGTTTTTCGCCCGTCAGTGGGTGAATGGCAAACAGACCCGTCGCCATGCCTTTTTTCTCCATCGTTGCCATTTCTGCTTCGGCAACTTTGGTATTACGGCATTCATCGATGAACTGGGCTAGCTCTGGATTATTAGCAGCGCCTTGCTGTGCCAGAGGATGACCCGCGGCTACAGCAACGTAGGTGGCACCCATAAAGGTGTCAGGACGCGTAGTATAAACGGTGACTTTTTCGTTGCTGTCGGCAACGTCAAAGGTAATTTCGACGCCTTCTGAACGACCAATCCAGTTACGCTGCATGGTTTTGACCTGCTCAGGCCAATTTTCCAGCGTGTCCAGATCGTTTAGCAACTGATCGGCATAAGCGGTGATTTTGATGAACCACTGTGGAATTTCTTTACGCTCGACTTTGGTGTCGCAGCGCCAGCAGCAGCCATCAATAACCTGTTCGTTAGCCAGTACGGTCTGGTCATTCGGGCACCAGTTAACGGCAGAGGTCTTTTTGTAAACCATGCCTTTTTCGTACAGCTTGGTGAAGAACCACTGTTCCCAACGGTAGTAGTCAGGATCGCAGGTCGCGATTTCGCGGCTCCAATCATAGCCGAAGCCCAGCAGTTTAAGCTGGTTCTTCATGTATTCGATGTTGTCGTAAGTCCACGGAGCAGGAGCTGTTTTATTCTTAACCGCAGCACCTTCAGCTGGCAGACCGAACGCATCCCAACCAATGGGTTGGAGCACGTTTTTACCCAGCATGCGTTGGTAACGGGAAATCACATCACCGATGGTGTAGTTACGCACGTGACCCATGTGGAGTCGGCCGGATGGATACGGGAGCATGGAGAGGCAGTAGTACTTCTCTTTGCTTGCATCTTCGGTAACCTGAAAGGTTTTCTTTTCATCCCAATGGCGCTGGACGTGTGATTCTATGTCCTCTGGACGATATTGCTCTTGCATGGCTGCTGAGGGTCCTGTTAGTAAAAAACAGCTATACCCTTGGTCTTTCAAGCCGCAGCGGTGTTGGCTGCTTTCACTTCCCCTAACCACTTAGTGGTCTAAGCTCTTAGGGATTCGCTCTGTTGCCGTCTTGCCGCAACTCGAATGACTTTGGATATACACCGTACTTTTAGTAAAGATGGCTTTTTTGACAATATGTCATCAATAGTGATCGGCATAGAATAGCCGATAAGCGCGGCGGGCAACAACAGCTAGCACCCCTCAGAATCGCTTTTCTTTATCATAAAGGACAAAAGCGTCACGCTGAGATGCCGATCACAGGCTAAAGATCACGGTGACTCAGGTATTTACGACTAAAATAATTGACTGTAGGTTAAACTATAAGAAGCATTCACGTCACGCGGAGGTAAGGTATGAACAAGGTTGCTCAGTATTACCGTCAATGGGTCGCGGCATTAACCGAACGATTGAAAAACGGCGAGCGTGATATTGATGCGCTGATTAATAGCGCCGAAAAACAATTGAACAAGGCCGAGGATTTGACTCGCGATGACGTGGAGCAGATCAAGCGGGCGGTGCGTCGCGATCTGGAAGAGTTTGCTCGCAGTTACGAAGAGAGCAAAGACGAGCTTACCGATAGCGTCTTCATGCGCGTCATTAAAGAGAGCCTCTGGCAGGAACTGGCCGATATCACCGACAAAACCCAGCTTGAATGGCGTGAAGTGTTTAAAGATGTGAGCCATCACGGCGTTTACCACAGCGGTGAAGTGGTTGGTTTAGGTCATTTAGTCTGTGAGAAATGTCATTACACGCTAGATTTCTACACGCCGGAAGTCCTGCCCCTGTGTCCGAAATGTGGGCATGACCAATTCCATCGCAAACCTTTCCAGCCGTAGTGCTCGTTAAAAGTCATCCCCGATCTTCTGGGGATGACTAACGTTAGGATATGCTTAATAGCGCGCGACTCTTTCCAGCAACAAATCCACAAATCCCTTACGGTCAACGCTGAGTAATACTTCCGTATTGGGCGTATTTCCGGTGAGATTATAGACGTCAGCTACGGTCATGCCGGTGGTATATTTCCCCTGAGTTTCAACGCCAACCCAATAATGGGCAGAAGTAAACAGCTCCGGTTTCAACAGCCATGCCACCACGCATGGATCATGCATTGCCGCGCCGGGCAGTTTACGTGGCCCGCTGAGGTAAAGCGGCAGATAGAAATCAAGCATCTCGGCAACGGCTTTTGCGACTGGATTATCAATAGCACGGATCTGTTCGACTTCATCGGCCATCACTAACGCTTGATGTGTCATATTTAGACCGGCCATTACCAGAGGCACGCCAGACTGTAAAACAATCTCTGCGGCCTCTGGATCGACAATGATGTTGAACTCAGCCGCAGGAGTGGCATTACCGCCGTCGATTCCACCGCCCATAAATACGATGCGGGAGATTTTCGCTTTCAGCTCAGGGTATTGTGCTAGCAGTAGCGCGGCGTTGGTCATTGGCCCAGTAACTACCAGCGTGATTGCACTTTCTGCTTCGCGCAGAATTTTTGCCATCAGTTCGACGGCGTTGAGCTTATTGGTTTTGATGCTGGGCGAAGGCAACCTTGTGGTTCCCATCCCTGTTTCGCCGTGAACGTGATCGGCAATCATCAGTTTGCGCATGAGCGGCTGGCTAGCTCCACCGGCCACCGGAATATCGGTGCGCTGCATTAAAGTGAGCAGGCCTAAGGCGTTATGCAATGTCTTTTCTGGCGTTTGGTTACCCGCGGACGTGGTTACGGCTTTGATATCCAGCTCTGGCGAATGAAGCGCCATAGCGAGTGCAATCGCATCATCGAGGCCGGGGTCACAATCGAAAATGATTGGGGTGGACATGTTTTATCTCCTTAGCTAGCCAGATTGGCGTAGGCCGCGCCGATACGTTCGACCAGCAAATCAACAAATGCCTGACGGTCGACGTCCATCATGACCGTAGTATTAGGCTGGTTAGCGGTGAGAGAATAATAATCCACCACGGTCATCCCCTGTGTGTATTTGCCCTGTGTTTCCACGCCCACCCAGCGATCGACACAGGTGAAAATTTCCGGCTTGATAAGCCATGCAATGGTGCACGGATCGTGCAGCGGTGCACCTTGGAATCCCCATTTTTCCTGTTTGTGATATTCCATGAAGAAATCCAGCAAATCCGCGACGACGCCTGCAACCGGGTTGCCGAGTTGGCGGAATCGTTCGATATCTTCACTCATAATTTGGGCGCGATGAGTCACATCCAGCCCAGCCATGACAATCGGCAAACCGGATTGAAAGACGATTTCAGCGGCTTCAGGATCAACGTAAATATTAAATTCAGCGGCGGGCGTCCAGTTTCCTAGCATCGCAGCACCGCCCATGATGACGATGCGGCTGATTTTGGCGTGTAGCTCTGGATGCGACGTCAGCAGCAGTGCAATGTTAGTCAAGGGGCCTGTTGCGACCACGGTGACGGGCTGCTGGCTCGCCCGCAACGTCTGAGCAATCAGCTCTACGGCGTTACATGTTTGTGGGGCAAAGTTCGGTTCTGGGAGATCAGGTCCGTCTAATCCGCTTTCGCCGTGTACATTATCGGCAATAATCAGTTCGCGCATTAGCGGTTTTACTGCGCCACCGGCGACGGGAATATCGCTTCTTTGCAGTAATGTCAGAATGCGTAGAGCATTACGCAACGTTTTGTCTGGTGTCTGATTACCGGCAGAGGTCGTGACAGCTTTGAGCTCGAGCTCTGGTGAGGCAAGAGCAAGGATCAACGCGATAGCGTCATCATGGCCTGGGTCGCAATCAAGAATAATAGGTAAAGACATTAGGTAAGACTCCTGTCATTAGCGGTTTTTATTGTTTGAGCGTTATTGTGTGACCAGCTTAACGTGCAGAAGAAATTAGGAATAGAAATGGGAGTTCAAAGCGTGAGGTAATGCGCAATCCTACAAAAATGTAGGCGTTGCGCACAAAATCATTTGTTCACCAAGGCGTTCGTTAACACCGGCATTCGTTCAACAAAAAATGCTAATGAATAATTTTGGCCAAGAAATCTTTGGCGCGTTCGGATTCAGGATTATTGAAGAAGTCGTCTTTATTGCGATCTTCTACGATTTTGCCTTCGTCCATAAAGATCACCCGATGTGCGACTTTGCGGGCGAAGCCCATTTCATGCGTCACCACCATCATGGTCATCCCTTCTTTGGCGAGTTCCACCATCACGTCGAGCACTTCGTTGATCATTTCAGGGTCGAGTGCCGAGGTGGGTTCGTCAAATAGCATCGCGACAGGATCCATGCACAGCGCACGAGCGATAGCCACACGCTGTTGTTGTCCGCCGGAGAGCTGGCTTGGGAATTTATCTGCGTGCGAAGAAAGCCCAACGCGTTCCAGCAGTTTTAATCCTTTACTCTTAGCCGCAGCTTTTTCACGCCCGAGAACTTTTACCTGCGCCAGCGTCAGATTTTCGATGATAGACAGATGTGGAAACAGCTCAAAGTGCTGAAATACCATTCCGACCTTTGAACGTAGCTTGGCTAAGTCAGTGCGCTTATCGTTCACCTGAATGCCGTTAACGGTAATTTCACCTTTCTGAATGGGCTCGAGGCCATTAACGGTTTTAATCAAGGTTGATTTACCTGAACCAGAAGGGCCGCATACCACCACCACTTCGCCTTTTTTCACTTCCGTGGAGCAGTCTGCCAGCACCTGAAAGTGACCATACCACTTAGAAACATTTTTCAGGGAAATCATCAAACAGTCCTTTTTTTCAAGTAATTAACCAGCGCAGAAGCTGCAAGGCTGATAATAAAATAGACAAAACCGGCAAACAGGATCATTTCTACCTGCGTCCCATCTCGCTCACCGATGGTTGAGGCGGTGCGGAAGAAATCGGCCAAGCTAAGTACGTACACCAGCGACGTATCTTGAAATAGCACAATCCCCTGAGTCAGCAACAGTGGCACCATAGCGCGGAACGCCTGCGGCAGGATCACCAAGCGCATCGATTGCCAGTGGGTCATTCCCAGCGCAAGTGATGCACCAGACTGACCTTTGGAAACGCTTTGAATACCGGCACGAATGATTTCCGAGTAATAGGCCGCCTCAAACAAGGAAAACGCTACCATGGCTGAGATAAGTCGAATATCAGTTTTTGGTGATAAGCCTAGAACTTGTTGTAATAAGCTAGGCACAACCAGGTAGAACCACAGCAACACCATCACCAGCGGTACGGATCGGAATAGGTTAACGTACAGGGTGGCAAACCAACTGATGGGCTTGAATGATGACAAACGCATCACCGCTAAAATAGTGCCCCATATAATGCCGAACACCACGGCGATAAGCGTAATTTTCAGCGTAATGACCATGCCGTTCATCAGATACGGCAGGCTGGGAACAATAGAGCTCCAATCAAATTCGTACATTATTTGCTCCCCATATTCCCTGGTAGCTGGATCTTGCGTTCAACAAAGTGCATAACCAGCATGATCACGGCGTTAATGGCAATGTAGGCCAGCGTAATCGCCGTAAAGGACTCGTAGGCATGCGCAGAGTAGTCCAGCAGTTTGCCGGCTTGAGCCGCCATGTCGACAAGCCCAATCGTTGAGGCAATGGCCGAGTTTTTAACTAGATTAAGCATCTCGGAGGTCATTGGCGGGACGATGACGCGATAGGCGTTAGGCAGCAGTACGTAGCGATAGGTTTGTGGCAGCGTCAGCCCCATCGCTAAACCGGCATTTTTCTGTCCGCGTGGCAGCGACTGAATGCCGGAGCGCACCTGTTCGCAGACGCGAGCGGCGGTGAATAGGCCAAGGCATAGCATCGATGAAACAAAGAACTGTACGTTAGGATCGAGTTCACTCTTGAACCACATCCCCAGATCGGCGGGTAACAGCTCGGGAATGACTAAATACCAAGTAAAGAACTGCACGATCAATGGCACGTTACGGAAGAGTTCGACGTAACACATCCCAATGGTCGAGAGAAAACGGTTAGGGACGGTTCGCAGGATCCCGAAAATCGATCCCACGAAGAACGCGATAATCCAAGCGCAAATGGACAGGGCGACGGTGACCTGAAAACCCGACCAGATCCAGCCCAAATACGTCGTGTTGCCGAAAGGTGCCGGCTGCAAAAATATGCCCCAGTTCCAGTCTATAGACATAGATAACTCCCTAAAGTGATATACGGCTGGCGCTTATCAGGTTTTAAGTTTGATAGGCAACCGCATACACGAAAGATTGGCGACAGTAACTTTTGATTTGAAGACAAGACAACTGCGACGAGAGAGGGGGAGGGAACGATCTCCCCCCATCTGTCTGCCCAAAGTTTTGTCAGCAATCTATCGCCTATTCACTGGATGCTACGGCTATGCAACAGCATTCGTTCACCTTAACCACTTGTTTATGCAAGCTTATCGGGTGTTACTGATAGCCAGCCTTGCCGTCGCTCCAATGAATTTGGCGATAATCCTCTTTATTCTTAAATCGTGCAGAGGCTATGAGTTACTTAGCAATTTGGTCATTTGGCGCTTTAAACAGTGCCTTCATATCGTCAGATAACGCGAAGTTCATGTTCATATTCTTTGGTGGGATTGGCTGATTAAACCAACGCTCATACCACTTAGCGGCTTCGCCAGAAGTCTGTGCTTTAGCAATGGTTTCATCCATCAGCTTTTTGAATGCAGGATCGTTTTTACGCAGCATACAGCCGTAGGCTTCGTGTGATTGCGGTGTGCCCACGATTTCCCACTGATCTGGTTTCTTCGCCTTGGCGCGCTCACCGGCCAGCAGAGCATCGTCCATCATAAACGCCACCGCACGGCCACTCTCTAGCGTACGGAAGGAGTCACCGTGATCTTTGGCACTGATGATGCGCATTTTCATATTGTCTTTTTCATTCAGCTTATTCAGCAGAATTTCAGACGTGGTTCCTGATGTCACGACTACCGGTTTGCCAGCCAGATCTTTGAAGTCTTTAATGTCGCCGCCTTTCTTCACGAGCAAGCGCGTACCGACAACAAAGATGGTATTTGAGAAACCTGCCTGTTGCTGGCGTTCTGCGTTATTGGTGGTGGAGCCACACTCAAAATCGAAGGTACCGTTTTGCAGCAGAGGGATGCGGTTTTGCGAGGTGATTGGCAACATTTTTACCTGTAAATTAGGCATGTTTAGCTGTTTTTTCACCGCATCAACGATTTGGTTTGAGTAATCCTGAGAGTAGCCAACCACTTTTTGAGCGTTGTCGTAGTAAGAGAAGGGAACAGACGATTCGCGGTGACCAACAACGATCACGCCATTGTTTTTGATCTTTTGCAGAGTGTCTGATGTGGCTTCACTTTTCTGATCGTCTGCGGCATGGACCATGGTGCTCGACATACCGATCAGCAACATTGATAACGCCAGTTTGCGCATTTGCATTCGCGTACTCCTTCGATTGTTGTGCTACAAGTTTTATCCCCTTCATACTTCACCTTGTATGTGCGTTAGCCTCTTGCGCTCACCCTGTTGGGGCCAGCGCTTTGCGCTGTGCAAAAAAGCTGACGTTTTGTCGTACAACTTGAAATATGTGGGTGTATAGGTTTTTGTTTTATAAGTTTTTTGCTGATTTATTATCAGCTTGCACTTGAGCGCCGGAACGACGGCGCTTTCGTACATTTACCCGACTGTCCAGATTCTTGGCTTCTTGCGAAGCGAGCGAAAAACATCGCTACTTGATAGCAAAATAGCCTAATGTAATTAAAATGATATTATTATGTTTATAATTTGAGACATAAACCGCACCATTTAGTGGCATAAAATTCGCGATGCACAAAAATAATGCACTTAATGCATCAAATTTGTGCAAGCATACTCGCCAATGATGGCTAACCAGTGATTTTTGGTTTTATGCTGAAATTACTGCAAGAGGTGTGCCAGAAACGGGGCTCCGCAGGGGGAGCCCTAGGAAGATATCAGTCGCGGGATAGTGCTTGGGATAGTGCAATGTGGGCGTGAGCGATTTCCATAATCGAAGGAAGCGATTTGGGATTAATATGACGCTCAGTGTCCCATAGACCGCCAAAGGTCACTGCTCGGCCACAGTGAATGAAAGCTTCTTCCACGTTTATCACCAGTACGCTACGTGCTGCATTTTCTTGCACATAGAATCGCTTACACAAATCGGGATCGACGCTGATTTGTGCGGTGCCATTGACGCGAAATGCTTCGCTCCATCCTGGAATTAAAAACAGCAATCCAATTGTTGGGTTATGTAGCAAATTGCTAATACCATCTAAGCGATTATTGCCGGGCAGATCGGGCAACAGCAGCGTTTTTTCATCTGCAACCTGTACAAAACCTTCATCGCCGCCTTTGGGTGAGCAGTCCATGCCTTTTTCGCCAATGGTAGAAATCACCACAAACGGAGAGGCTTCAATAAGCTGGCGCGCATAGCTATCAATGTGATCAATCTGCTTTTGCAGCACCATCTTATTGGGCTGAGCATAGTGTTCACGCAATTTTTGCTCATCGGCAATGATAAATTCAGGGTTTAACTGCATAGCTTTCTCATTAATGGCAGGGAAATTGGCGGGAACATTAGCAGTAGTGAGTGTGATTCGCAATCGTGATATGAGAGGGGGCTTCTCTCGGCTCCCCTAGTGAAAAGGGGAGGCCGAGAGAATGAGCGTTATCGAATCGGAGATTAGCGGCGTTTACGTCCTGCAATCAGCGCAACACCCGCCATGACAAAGGTAATGATCCATAATGGAATGGAACCAAAGAGAACATAAGGCGTGATGCCAGTGGTTGGTGCGACATTCACTTCCAAGACCTTACGTTCAAACTGTGGGATTTCAGCGATGACGTTACCTGATGCATCTACCGCGGCTGTCACGCCGTTGTTAGTGCTACGCAGCAGTGGGCGCCCTAGCTCCAGCGCACGCATACGAGCCATTTGGAAATGCTGCCACGGGCCAATGGAGTGGCCGAACCAGGCATCGTTAGACACGGTGAGCAAGAAGTTGGTGTCCGCACGGAAATTAGCTCTTACCTGTTCACCCAGCACGATTTCATAGCAAATAGCCGCGGTTAGGTTATATCCCTGCACGCTGAGCTGTGGCTGGATATAGTCTCCACGGCTAAAGGCTGACATTGGCAGGTTAAAGAACGGCGCTAGAGGACGCAGCAAATCTTCCATCGGCACAAATTCACCAAAAGGAACCAGATGGTGCTTGTTGTAGCGATTTTTGCTTGGATAAACGTAAGGTTCTTTCTCACCCAAGACAATCACGGTGTTGTAATAACGTGGGCCATATTCGCCCATGCGGTCATCAACAATACCGGTAATCAGGCTACTGTGGTGGGAGCGGAACAGGCTGTCGAGCATGGTTAAGAACTGGTTCTGATTCTTCTCGGTATCTGGGATTGCGGATTCTGGCCAAATAATAATCGGCGCTTTCCCCAGATAAGGACGTGATTCATCCAGATAGGTTTGCAGCGTGGTGATCAGCGCGTTTGGATCCCATTTCATTGATTGCTCAATGTTGCCCTGAACCATCGCGACATTAACGGCCTTATCGGTCTGATTCTGATACCACTGAATGCCACGCAGCGGCCAAGGGAGCAGCAACAACGCAATAGCGACAATGGCTGGAGCGACTTTGCGCAGCGATAGGGCAAGCACTAACAATCCACTGATGATCATCAGTAGATAGGTAATGGTATCTACACCGGCGATAGGAGCCAGTCCTTTCAGCGGGCCGTTGATTTGGCTATAGCCAAACTGCAACCATGGGAAGCCAGTCAAAACCCAGCCGCGTAGGAACTCGGTAAGCTGCCACAGCGCCGGAGCCGCAATGGCTAAACGCCAAACGTTGGTGGTAGGCCAAAATCGGTTAAGCAAACCAGCAAACAGCATCGGATACAACGCAAGATAGGCGGCTAACAGCACCACCAGAGACATGCTGACCGGCGTTGGCATTCCACCAAACTGTTCGATACTGACGTAAACCCAGTTGATTCCGGTGCCAAATAATCCCATTCCCCATAGGAAGCCCAATCCAACGGCCTGCTTAGTTGTGCGATTAAGGGTAACGGCAAGTAGGCCAATCAGCGAAATCAGTGCTGCGGGCCAGAAATCGTAGGGGGAGAATGAAAGGGTGCCAGCGGCACCCAATATGAGCGCCAGTAAGGCGCGAACCCACTGGCGTTGAAGTAATGAACACATGTTGTTATTAATCTTCCAGATCCAATTTCGGTTGAGGGGACTCATCCGGGATTTTGACATGAACCTGTATAATGCGTCGACTATCGGCCATGGCTACTTTGAATTGGTAACCATCGATGTCAATGGTTTCGCCTCGCGCCGGTAAATGACCAAACGCCTGCATCACCAACCCCCCCACGGTGTCCACTTCTTCATCGCTGAAGTGGGTACCAAAGGCTTCGTTAAAATCTTCAATCTGAGTCAGCGCACGCACGGTGTACATATGACGACTAATCTGACGTACGTCGCGATCTTCGACTTCATCATATTCATCATCGATCTCACCGACGATCAGCTCGAGAATATCCTCGATGGTGACCAAGCCGGAGACACCGCCAAATTCATCGATGACGATCGCCATGTGGTACCGCTGTGAGCGGAACTCTTTGAGCATACGGTCAACACGTTTGCTCTCTGGCACAACGACCGCAGCACGCAGCACTCTATCGATGCTGAATGGTTCGGAATCACTGCGCATAAACGGCAGCAGATCCTTAGCCATCAATATCCCTTCGATGTGATCTTTATCTTCGCTAATCACTGGGAAACGAGAGTGCGCAGAATCAACAATCACGTCCAGACACTCTTCAAGCGTCTGATTACGTTTCAAGGTGACCATTTGGCTGCGTGGGATCATGATGTCACGAACGCGCTGCTCGGCAATATCCATCACGCCTTCCAGCATGTCACGGGTATCGGGATCGATCAGGTCGTTTTGTTCGGAATCACGGATCAGTTCAACTAAATCTCCACGGTTTTTAGGTTCACCGTGAAATAGTTGGTTGAGAATCAGAGAGAAAAAGCCCTTTTTGGGACTGGGGCTATCGTTGTTTTGTGAATGGTCGTCGCTCATGGCGTTAGTGTGTGGTTACCTATAATTAATGGTCAATATACCCTGCATGTTTGAAGTCACATCAGGATATAACAATCGTGACCGCGCATTTTACGTGGTCACTGTAATCATTTAGTCGGATTCTTTTTCAGCTGCATAAGGATCGGGATACCCGAGTTCCTGCATGATTTCAGCTTCTAAAGCTTCCATTTCTTCTGCTTCTTCATCGATGATGTGGTCATACCCTAGCAGATGCAGACTGCCGTGGACAACCATATGTGCCCAATGCGAGAGCAGGGTAATTTCTTGCTCTTTTGCTTCTGCTTCAACAACCTGTCGGCAGATAATCATATCACCCAGCAGAGGAAGCTCAATGCCCGGAGGCGCTTCGAACGGGAAGGATAACACGTTGGTCGGTTTATCCTTACCACGATAGGTCATATTCAGTTCATGACTCTCAGCTTCATCGACCAATCGGATGGTGACCTCTGCCTCTTCCTGAAACTTCGGCAGCACGGCTTCCAGCCATAAACGGAAATCAGCTTCGGCGGGCAGCCCCTCAATATTCTCGCAGGCGATTTGCAGATCTAATATTACATTGCTCATATTTTATTGCTCATAATACATCCAGCTTAGTGTGTTTCTTGCCCTGAGGCTGATGCCTGAGCTTCACGCTTGCGCTGTTCAGCCTGCTCATCTTTACGTTTCTGTTCGGCGATTTCCCATGCTTCATAGGCCATCACCACCTGTGCAACGACAGGGTGGCGCACCACGTCTTCGCTGGTTAGGAAGTTGAAACTGATCTCTTCAACGGAAGAAAGCACTTCAATGGCATGGCGAAGCCCTGATTTTTGCGCTCGTGGCAGGTCAATCTGGGTCACGTCACCGGTAATAACCGCTTTTGAGTTAAAACCGATACGGGTCAGAAACATTTTCATCTGCTCGATGGTGGTGTTCTGGCTTTCATCCAGAATAATAAACGCATCATTCAATGTACGACCGCGCATGTAAGCCAGCGGTGCAACTTCGATAACGTTACGTTCCATCAGCTTTTCAACGCGCTCAAAGCCCAGCATTTCAAACAACGCATCATATAGCGGGCGCAGGTATGGATCGACTTTTTGGCTCAGATCGCCCGGCAGAAACCCGAGTTTTTCACCGGCTTCAACTGCGGGGCGGGTCAACAAAATACGGCGAATTTCTTGGCGCTCTAATGCATCCACGGCAGCGGCAACGGCCAAGTATGTTTTACCTGTACCAGCAGGACCTACGCCAAAGGTGATGTCATGATCGAGCACGTTAGCAATGTACTGTGCTTGATTAGGTGTGCGAGGCTTGATAACGCCGCGTTTGGTCTTGATGTTGACCGCTTTGCCATATTCAGGAACATGGTCGGCAACCTGTTCCAATACGCCACTTTCTTTGATCGCCAAATGGACTTGTTCAGGGATGATATCAGGGATATGGCCACGCATCGGCGCAGTATCAACATACAGGTGGCGCAAGATATCTTTTGCCGCGCTGACACAGGCCGCTTTGCCCACCAGCTTAAAGTGGTTATCACGATGGCTGATCTCTATGCCTAAACGGCGTTGGAGTTGTTTAATATTGTCATCAAACGGGCCACACAGGCTGTTTAGTCGCTGATTATCTGCCGGTTCTAATGCAAGTTCTTCAGTGATAATGTTCAAACTATTCCTCTGAGCTGAATACCCTATAACTAATAGCGTAAATGATACATGGCATTACGCCATTATTCTTCATCTGCGGGCCATTGTGACCAGAATTGTCAATACGCTTCGCAATTTCTCATTATTCAATGGGGGAGGAAGGGCGCTATTTCAAGCTGTTTTTTGTTTTTCATGTTAGATGAAATGCATTATAGAGCCACCAGCAGGGATGCTGGTGGCAGGTTGAAGGCACACAGGATGTGTGCTCTGAGACCGGTCGACCAAGAGACTCGGTAAAAAGCGCGCGGGTGTTGGGTGCGCGCGCTGGCGCACCCAACTCGGTCGCCAACGTCTGCGATTGCATGGACACGTATTAGTCAAATGGGCGAACGAAATTTTACACAGTTTGCCCATACGCCAACGAAACATAGGATCATCAGAAACTAAGGCTGATAGCTTCCTACACCCAGCGCATCCTCTTTCCGGGTTCGCGCAATGACTGACTCCGGGGATTCGTGGACACGCAGATCCATTTGATCTTCGGTACGAACTAATACGCCACGCAGTGAGTTCGTTCTCACCTCTGTGATTTCTACATCCACAAAGGTTCCAACCAGTTCCGGTGAGCCTTCAAAGTTCACCACGCGATTATTTTCAGTACGGCCTGACATTTCCATTACGTTTTTACGTGAAATGCCTTCAACCAAAATACGCTGAACGGTGCCCACCATTTTGCGGCTGTAGCTCTGAGCCTGCTGGTTGATGCGATCTTGCAGAATGTACAGACGCTGCTTTTTCTCTTCTTCTGGTACGTCATCAGCCATATCGGCTGCAGGAGTGCCTGGACGCGGTGAGAATACAAAGCTGTAGCTCACATCGAAATTGACTTCGGCAATCAGTTTCATGGTTTGCTCGAAATCTTCCTGTGTTTCACCAGGGAAGCCAATAATAAAATCAGAACTGATAAGAATATCAGGTCGTGCCTTACGTAGCTTACGGATGATGGACTTATATTCGAGCACCGTGTGAGTGCGTTTCATCAGGTTGAGTATGCGGTCTGATCCGCTTTGTACCGGAAGATGCAGGAAGCTCACCAGCTCAGGTGTATCTTCATAAACGGCGATAATATCGTCGGTGAATTCGATAGGATGGCTGGTGGTAAAACGAATCCGATCAATGCCGTCAATCGCGGCAACCAAGCGCAGCAGTTCGGCAAACGTACAAATATCGCCGTCGAAAGAGGGGCCGCGGTAGGCATTCACGTTTTGTCCGAGCAGATTGACTTCACGCACGCCTTGAGCCGCTAGCTGAGCGATTTCAAACAGCACGTCGTCGGCAGGGCGGCTGACTTCTTCACCGCGTGTATAAGGCACAACGCAGTAGGTACAGTATTTATTACAGCCTTCCATGATAGAAACAAAGGCGCTAGGGCCTTCAGCGCGCGGCTCTGGCAGGCGGTCAAACTTTTCAATTTCAGGGAAACTAACGTCAACGACAGGGCTTTTGCTGCCGCGTACCTTGTTAATCATTTCTGGTAGACGGTGCAACGTTTGTGGGCCAAAAACGATATCCACATAGTGGGCACGTTGGCGCAGCAGTTTACCTTCCTGTGAGGCCACGCAGCCACCGACGCCGATAATGACGTTCGGGTTGGCTTCTTTCAGCAGTTTCCAGCGACCGAGTTGGTGGAAGACCTTCTCTTGTGCTTTCTCGCGAATTGAGCAGGTATTAAGCAGCAAGACATCTGCCTCTTCGGCATTGTCAGTCAGTTCGAAACCGTGCGTGCTGCCCAGTAAATCAGCCATCTTAGATGAATCATACTCATTCATCTGACAGCCCCAGGTTTTAATATGCAGTTTTTGTGTCATCGAATTGCCATTGCTATATGCAGGTGGATTTCGGACAGACCGGCACTGGTATCTAAAACAGAATGAATATCGGGTGACCCCGTTTTAGATAATCAAAGGTAGAGGTGTCGGAACAAGCCCATACGCAGGTCGGCTATTGTAATCTTTGCCATTAGCCGTGACTACCCTATCACCTCACGCTTTATGTACCCATAATATCTTGAGCAACGCCAATTATTTCGGGGATAGGCCGAGTCAGAGGTAAAATCCGGTACACTAGGAGCATTAATTGATGGGAGACAGCGATGGCCGAGCAAAAAAGTGATGTGGTGGTAATTGGTGGCGGCATGGTTGGCGCCGCTACGGCGCTAGGATTGGCACAGGCTGGTTTTTCAGTCACGGTGGTAGAGAATCGCCGCCCACGGCCGTTTGACCCGTCACAGCCGCCAGATTTACGAATATCGGCTATCAGTGCCTCTTCGGTGGCCTTGTTAGACAGCTTAGGCGTTTGGAAAGACGTACGCCATATGCGTAGTGCCGCCTATCGTGGTTTGGAAACGTGGGAGTGGGACGCTTCTCGCGTTAGTTTCAGCGCTAAGGATCTGGGGATACCTGAACTCGGCCACATGCTGGAGAACGAGGTATTGCAGCTCGCGCTTTGGCAACACTTGGAGCAGATGCCCAATATTACGCTCAACGTTCCGGCTGAACTAAAAATGCTAACGCGGTTAAACGACGGCTGGAGTGTTAGCTTGAATGACGGCAGCCAAATCGAAGCCAGGCTGGTTATTGGTGCGGATGGGGCTAACTCTCAGGTACGTTCCTTCGCCGGTATTGGCGTGCGTGGTTGGCAATATCGTCAATCATGCATGCTGATCTCTGTTCAAACACAAGATGATCCATTAGACGTCACTTGGCAGCAATTTACGCCACAGGGGCCGCGTGCGTTTTTACCTCTGTGGGAAAATTGGGCATCTCTGGTGTGGTATGACAGCCCCGCTCGAATTCGTCAATTGATGGCATTACCCATGACGCAGCTCACACAGGAAATCAAACATACGTTTCCTGAGCGTTTAGGCAATGTCACGGCTATCGCTGCCGGATCTTTCCCGCTGGTGCGACGCCATGCTAACCGCTATGTGCAAGAAGGGCTTGCGCTGTTAGGTGACGCTGCACACACCATTAACCCGTTGGCGGGGCAGGGCGTTAATCTTGGCTACCGTGATGTGGATGCCTTGCTGGACGTCGTGATTCAAGCGCGTCAGCAGGGCGAGATTTGGCACAGCGAGGAGATCCTCAAGCGTTATCAGCGTCGCCGTCGTCCGGACAATTTATTAATGCAGGCAGGCATGGATGTTTTTTATGCTGCGTTCAGCAATGAATTGAAACCGCTACAGCTCATAAGAAACTTCGGTCTGATGGCCGCTGAGCGTTCCGGTGAGCTGAAGAAACGGGCGCTGAAATATGCATTAGGTTTATAGCGTGCAACCCCCTCCTTGGCGAAGAGGAGGGGAAACGTCATCGACAACAAATTAAAGACGAAAAAAAAGCTCGCGATAAGCGAGCTTTTTCTTTCTTTGGCTGGGGTACGAGGATTCGAACCTCGGAATGCCGGAATCAGAATCCGGTGCCTTACCGCTTGGCGATACCCCAAATGTTCGTTTAAACCTTGGGTGCGCGAGTAATCTCTAACGCGGCATCTTACGATGCGTAAACCTGTTAAGAAGACAGACTTATGGAATTGGCTGGGGTACGAGGATTCGAACCTCGGAATG
>NZ_KV824231.1:118743-119196 GCF_001816025.1 Hafnia sp. HMSC23F03 | reverse complement strand
AAAACCCAGTGCCTTACCGCTTGGCGATACCCCAATCGGGTATAGAATTCAGCAAACCTTTTCGTGGATTTCCGAGGAAAAGGATGGCTGGGGTACCAGGATTCGAACCTGGGAATGCTGGGATCAAAACCCAGTGCCTTACCGCTTGGCGATACCCCATCCGTTGCAAAACCGAGTCGTTTAAATGGTGCGGGAGACGAGACTTGAACTCGTACACCTTGCGGCGCTAGAACCTAAATCTAGTGCGTCTACCAATTTCGCCACTCCCGCTCATTTAATCGAAGGTGTTCAAAATAGATGGTGGCTACGACGGGATTCGAACCTGTGACCCCATCATTATGAGTGATGTGCTCTAACCAACTGAGCTACGTAGCCAACTCAAGGAATTTCTGTGTTGCGTGATTCTATTAGCCAATTCTATGGCTGGGGTACCAGGATTCGAACCTGGGAATG
>NZ_KV824231.1:36697-118723 GCF_001816025.1 Hafnia sp. HMSC23F03 | reverse complement strand
GTGATGTGCTCTAACCAACTGAGCTACGTAGCCATCTATTTATCGCCA
Organism: Hafnia sp. HMSC23F03; assembly: GCF_001816025.1. Classification (NCBI taxonomy): domain Bacteria; kingdom Pseudomonadati; phylum Pseudomonadota; class Gammaproteobacteria; order Enterobacterales; family Hafniaceae; genus Hafnia; species Hafnia sp. HMSC23F03. Next base: position 118,675 of record NZ_KV824231.1, on the reverse strand, counting down.
ACCTTCATCGGCGTTGCGGGGCGCATTATGCGTATATGAGAAAGTTGCGTCAACCCCTTTTTTATCGGAAAAGGGCATCTGAAGCACGTTTGCGCGGGGATTATACAGCTCGGTGAGAAAATCAACAAAAATTAGGCTTATTAATGGGCTAAAACAGCGTTAGTGGTAAAAAAAACGGCGAACTATAAAAGTTCGCCGTTTAGTTAAAATGTTATTTTTGATAAGCAGACTGATGTACGCCTACCGCACGACCCGATGGGTCGTCCATTTTTTTGAAAGATTCGTCCCATTCGATAGCTTTTGCCGAGGAGCAGGCAACCGATGGTCCGCCGGGTACACACTCCGCTGCGCTTGGCACTGGGAATAATTCTTCAAAAATTTCGCGATACAAATAGCCTTCTTTTGAGTTTGGCGTGTTGTAAGGGAAGCGGAAATGCGCATTTGCCAACATTTGATCGCTAATCTGCTGATTCGCAGTTTCTTTTAAGGTATCGATCCAGCTATAACCTACGCCATCCGAGAACTGTTCTTTTTGACGCCATGCGACGCTGGCAGGCAGATAGGATTCAAAACATTCGCGCAGAATGTATTTCTCCATTTTGCCGTTACCACACATTTTATCTTTCGGGTTAAGACGCATCGCCACATCAAGGAATTTTTTATCCAAGAACGGCACACGTGCTTCTACCCCCCAGGCTGACATCGCTTTGTTGGCGCGAGCGCAGTCATACATATGCAGAGCGAGCAGCTTACGCACCGTTTCTTCATGGAACTCTTTAGCATTCGGCGCTTTATGGAAATAAAGGTATCCCCCGAACACTTCGTCGGCACCTTCTCCGGAAAGCACCATTTTGATGCCCATGGCTTTAATTTTACGCGCCATCAGATACATCGGCGTAGACGCTCGAATGGTGGTCACATCGTAGGTTTCAATGTGATAAATCACATCGCGAATGGCATCTAGGCCTTCTTGTACGGTGAAATGAATTTCATGGTGCACCGTGCCTAAATGGTTCGCGACCTCTTGTGCTGCTTTTAAATCGGGAGAGCCTTCCAAACCGACAGCAAAGGAGTGCAATTGTGGCCACCAGGCTTCACTGCGCTCATCATCTTCCACTCGGCGGGCGGCAAATTTTTTGGTGATGGCTGAAATGACCGAAGAGTCTAATCCGCCGGAGAGTAATACGCCGTAAGGGACATCAGACATCAAATGACTTTTAACTGAATCTTCCAGCGCTTCTTTTAGCTGCGCTGCGTCAGTGACGTTATCTTTAACATTGTCGAATTCAAACCAGTCACGTTGATAGTAGCTATGAATCTCACCATCATCGCTCGACATATAGCTACCGGCGGGGAATTCTTTAATCGTGCGGCAAACGGGCACCAGCGCCTTCATTTCAGAAGCCACGTAGAAGTTACCGTGTTCATCATAGCCCATATACAGCGGGATAATTCCGAGGTGATCGCGGCCAATCAGATAGCTGTTTTTGTCAGCGTCATACAGGATAAAAGCAAACATTCCCTGCAACTCATCCAGAAACGCAGCGCCTTTCTCTTCATACAGCGCCAAAATCACTTCGCAGTCGGAGGCGGTCTGGAACTCATAGCGCCCTTCAAAGCGTTGACGCAGTGCCTGATGGTTATAAATTTCACCATTCACGGCTAAAACATGGGTGTGCGCGGCATTGTATAACGGCTGAGCGCCGTTGTTGACGTCAACGATAGACAGACGCTCATGCGCCAGAATCGCGTTATCAGATGCATAAACGCCAGACCAATCTGGGCCACGGTGACGCATTAAGCGTGACAGTTCGAGCGCTTTTTTACGCAGCTCAACAGGATCGGTTTTTAAATCAAGCACACCAAAGATAGAACACATAGATTTCTCCCATACTGCATTGTCGAGTTGTGACGTTGTGGGTCAGTTTTAGGCGGTAAATGGTTTTTGGTTTATGTTACCGCTGCTATGCATAACAAATTGCGTCAAAACCTGAACATAATGCAAGTGGTTTAACTTAATGGTGAGAAATAGTTTGTGTCACCCACGTAAAACTTAGCGGATATTCATTTTATTCCCGCTTTAATTGATGAATCGCTAATTTTTTGCAGCGGGGAGGTGAAGAGTAAAAATGCGGAAAAATAAAATTTGAGCCAATAGCGTCTGCGGGCTGTGAAGCGAAATGAGCAGACGCTATTGACGGGGGATTAGATGATGTCGATATCTGCGACAGAAGGATAAATGTAATTCGGGCGGAAAGGCATATTATCGACGTCATTTAGCGTAGACACGCCAGATAACACGAGGATAGTTTCCAGACCGGCTTGGAAGCCCGCCAAGATATCCGTATTCAAGTTATCACCGATAATAACGGTGCTTTCTGAATGGGCCTGCATTTTGTTGAGCGCGGCACGAATTATCCATGGGCTAGGTTTACCCACATAGAAAGGCTTACGGCCTGAAATTAATTCGATAGGTGCGCACAGAGCACCACAGGCTGGATAGAAACCACGGCCGTGTGTGTCGGGGTTAGTGGCAATAAAACGCGCGCCGTTGACCACAAAGTAAGAGGCTTTATGGATCATCTCCCAGTTATAAGAGCGGGTTTCTCCCACGATAACGAAGTCAGGGTTGATGTCGGTAATAGTAAAGCCCGCTTTATACAGCTCGTGGATAAGCGCCCCCTCGCCGATGACATAGGCTTTTTTCCCTTCCTGACGCTTTAGAAAATCAGCGGTTGCCATGGCCGAGGTATAAAAGGCACTTTCAGGGACCTCAAGACCCGCAGCGGAAAAGCGGTTAGCTAAATCCTGTGCGGTTTGAGAAGGATAGTTGGTTAGAATAACCAGAGGAATGTCTCGTTCCTGAATACGCGCTAAAAATTTATCAGCCCCCGGAACTGGGGTGTTGTCGTGCATCAAAACGCCATCGATGTCACAAATAATACTTTTAATTGTCATAGGGTTATTACTCATTAGATTGACAGACAGATACCCGTCATATTTGAAGCTGTGTGTGCGTTGGCTGCGTTTGTTCACTCTAGTAACATCGTTATCTATGCGCCTAGGGATTCACAAACTTGTCGCCTGCAGGCCACTCCAATTATTTCGGGGGTAAATTGTACCACGCCTGTCAGCAATTCTGATGAGCTTACTCGCGTCAGTGATGACGCCCCTCTGGGAGCGCAGTAAACTGCGCTTAAATCTGCTCTTAGCAGCCGATTTATCGGGGGGACGAATACAGCTAATGCTGATCCGGTTTCACATAAGCGGAGGATTAGTGCGGATGTTGCCCTTCCAGCAATCGCTGTAACAGCACGCCGTTAAGCATGGCGCGTTTTACCAGCGCAAAGGCGCCAATCGCTGAGCGATGGTCGAGCTCGGAGGTCACGACGGGCAGATTTTGGCGGAAATTCTTCAGCACCTGCGTATTGATACAGCTTTGAATCGCAGGCAGCAGCGTTTTCTCGGCTTCAATAATCTCACCGGCAATCACGACTTTCTGTGGATTGAACATGTTGATAGCAATGGAGATAGCTCTACCTAAGTAGCGTCCAACCAGCTCAATCACTTCTGTTGCCAGCGCGTCGCCTTTGTTTGCCGCTTTGCAGATAGCGCCGATAGAGCAATCGTCGAGCGTGAGCTTGCTTGGGTAGCCTTGCTCTAATAAATGGCGCACACGTTGTTCTATCGCAGCATTGGCTGCCACGGTTTCTAAACAGCCGAAATTACCGCAGTGGCAGCGTTCGCCCAGCGGATCGATTTGGATATGCCCAATCTCGCCAACGTTGCCTTTGCTACCAAGGAAGATTTTTTCATTCACGATAATGCCCGCACCTGTACCGCGGTGTAAGCGTACTAGCATTGAGTCTTCGCAGTCGCGTGTCGCCCCAAAATAGTGTTCGGCTAAGGCAAGGCTACGGATATCGTGGCCGACAAAACTCGTCACGTTAAATCGGTCTTCCAGCACGCTAACCAATTGCCAGTCGTTAACGGCAATATGGGGCATGTAGCGCACGATACCGTGTTGAGGATCGACCAAACCGGGGAGGATCACGGCGATAGCAATCAGCTCACGAATTTTACGCTGGTAGACCAGCATGAACTGTTCGATGTTATTAAGCAGTGCGTTTTCCACTGTTTCCTGAGTGCGTTCAGGTAATGGATAATGTTCCTCCGCCAATGCTTTTCCGCTCATATCATATAGGGTGATGGTGGCGTCATGGCGCCCTAAGCGGATAGCGATAGTGTTGAAAAGGCGGGTTTCGGTAACAATGGAAATGGCACGGCGGCCACCGGTAGACGCTTGCTGATCGACTTCTTTGATCAGCCCGCGCTCCAGCAACTGGCGGGTAATTTTGGTGACACTGGCAGGGGCAAGCTGGCTCACTTCGGCAATTTGAATGCGCGAAATAGGGCCTTGCAGGTCAATCAAACGATAAACAGCTGCACTGTTAAGCTGTTTGACCAGATCTACATTACCGATTTGTCCTTGCCCGCCTGTGGTCATCAATTTATTACCCGCGATTAAAAATAGATATCAAGTTATAAAAGAGAGCGCGCAGACTGAAGTACGTTCTCTCTTATTATTTGTTTTCGTAAACGGTTTCACCGTTCACAATGGTTTTGATCACACGGTAATCTGAAGTGAAGGCCGTCAGGTTAGCGACTTTCCCCTCTTCGATACTGCCCAGCTGTGTATCAATGCCAACCGCGCGAGCAGGGTAAAGCGTTGCCATGCGCAAGGCTTCATCGAGCGCAATTCCCACGTGTTCCACGCTGTTCTGTACCGCTTCGATCATGGTTAGCGCTGAGCCGCTCAGCGTGCCATTTTCATCAACCACTAAACCATTGCGGTAATATACTGTTTTTCCGGCAAAAATGAAGTGATCGATATTCGCTCCCGCTGGGGCGGTGGCATCAGTGACCAGCACGAGGTGCTCGCCTTTCAGACGTTTAGCCAGACGGATGCTTGGCCAGGCAACATGATGGCCATCGGCAATGATCCCTGCGTAAACTTCAGGAGTATCAAAAATAGCGCCCATCAGCCCAGGTGCACGGCCAGCAATGACCGGCATGGCGTTATATAGGTGCGTGGCGAAGCTCATGCCCGCGGCAAAACCTTTGCGTCCTTCTTCATAAGTCGCATTAGAGTGGCCAGCCGACACCACGATACCCGCAGCTTTAAGCTGCTTGATAGACTCCGGCGTGGCGACTTCTGGGGCCATGGTCACTTTAGTGATCGCATCGGCATGCTCACACATGAAATCAATCATTTCATGATCGGGCTTACGGATGAATTTGGGATTATGGGTGCCTTTCTTTTCCAAGCTGATATAAGGGCCTTCGATATGTAGACCCAGCGCTTGGTTCTGGTGCTTAGCCAGATAGCTGCGCATCACGTCGATACCATGCTTCATTAAGTCATCGGCACAGGTGATCAGCGTTGGTAAATAGCTAGTACAGCCTGATTTTTCATTGGCATGCTGCATGATTTCCAGCGTTTCTTCAGAAACCGCTTCGGCAGAATCATTGAACTGGACGCCACCACAGCCATTAAGCTGCAGATCGATGAAACCAGGAGCAAGGATTGCTCCGCCCAGATCGTGAGTTTCGATGCCTGACGGAAGCTCAGCGACAGGACAGATCTTTTTAATTAAGCCATTGGCGATCATTACTGCATGGTCGTCGAGAATATCGTGGCCGGTATAAATCCGACAATGGGTCAGAGCGTACATCACATCCCCCTGGTTACAGGTTGAAAATTATAGATTCTTCATGTTTTCCGCTTCTAATTCGCGGAAGTACTTAACGGTTTTAACCTTCAGTTCCATAGTGGAAGGTTCATCACATACGATGACCGATTTTGGGTGAAGCTGTAGGGCACTGATGGTCCACATATGGTTGACGCTGCCTTCAACGGCGGCTTGCAGTGACTGAGCTTTGGCATGACCGGTGACCAGAATCATCACTTCTTCGGCATCAAGCAGCGTACCAACACCCACGGTTAATGCGTATTTTGGCACTTTAGTCATGTCGCCATCAAAGAATCGAGAGTTAGCGATGCGCGTTTCTTCTGTCAGCGTTTTGATACGGGTGCGAGAAGCCAAAGAGGAAGCTGGTTCGTTAAACGCAATATGACCGTCGTTGCCTACACCGCCCATAAACAGATTGATTTTGCCGTAGGATTTAATCTTCTCTTCATAACGGCGGCATTCAATGTCTACGTCAGGCGCGTTACCGTTAAGTAAGTTGATGTTTTCACGCGGGATATCCACGTGGTTGAAAAAATTGTTATACATGAAGCTGTGGTAGCTTTCTGGATGCTCTTCCGGTAGTCCGATGTACTCGTCCATGTTGAACGTCACAACGTTTTTAAAGCTGACTTCGCCTGCTTTGTGGAGTTCGATTAGGCGTTTGTAGGTTTGTAGCGGTGTACCGCCAGTAGGCAAGCCAAGCACAAATGGACGTTCAGCCGTTGGTTTAAACGCATTGATGCGGTTAACAATATGACGAGCAGACCATAAACCTACGTCTGCAGCATTACTCAGTGGGATCAGTCTCATAGGGCACCTTTAGCTAATATAAATCTATATTAAAAACGGGGGTCCACATCGCTCTTATAAAGCGTAATGCATCTTAACCACTTCTGTGTGACCTAACGCCGCTTTGATTTTTCGAATGATAAAATAAGTTTTGTAGGATGGCTAGCAATTAGGCATATTTAGAGCCTCCTTTGGTGATATTTATCACAAAACCAGAGGTTTTAATTTGCGGAGAAAAATAATTTTTTTACACTCCAGAATGTAGTCCATACTGTCAACTTAATAATTAAGTAAGTTACGACGAGACCATGAGTAGTGCCAATTCGAGCATTGACGGGTCCAATAGGGGGAAATGGTGAGTATTTTAGGTTATTTGCAAAAAGTCGGCCGTGCGCTGATGGTACCGGTAGCCACGCTACCGGCTGCCGCAATACTGATGGGTGTCGGTTACTGGATTGACCCGGTAGGTTGGGGGGGCGATAACGCGTTAGCTGCCTTCTTCATCAAGTCGGGTTCTGCCATTATCGATAACATGTCTGTACTGTTTGCGATCGGTGTCGCATACGGTATGTCTAAAGATAAAGATGGTGCGGCCGCATTAACCGGCTTTGTTGGTTTCTTGGTATTGACCACGCTGTGTTCTCCAGCCGCGGTCGCCATGATTCAGAAAATCCCTGCGGATCAGGTTCCTGCTGCATTCGGTAAGATTAACAACCAGTTCGTTGGTATTCTGGTTGGTATTATCTCTGCTGAGCTGTACAACCGTTTCAGCGGTGTCGAACTCCCGAAGGCGCTGTCTTTCTTCAGTGGCCGTCGTCTGGTTCCGATCCTAACTTCCTTCGTGATGATTCTGGTTGCATTCATCCTGATGTACATCTGGCCGTTAATCTTTGACGGATTGGTGAACTTCGGTGAACACATTCAGAAAATGGGCTCAGTAGGCGCGGGTATCTACGCGTTCTTTAACCGTTTATTAATTCCTGTTGGCCTGCATCATGCTCTGAACTCTGTGTTCTGGTTTGACGTTGCAGGTATTAACGATATTCCTAACTTCCTGGGTGGCGCACAGTCTATCGAAGCGGGTAAAGCCGTCGTGGGTATCACTGGCCGTTATCAGGCAGGTTTCTTCCCAATCATGATGTTTGGTTTACCTGGCGCAGCACTGGCGATCTACCACTGTGCTCGTCCAGAAAACAAAGCAAAAGTAGCGGGTATCATGATGGCCGCGGCATTCGCAGCCTTCTTTACTGGTATCACCGAGCCGTTGGAATTCTCCTTCATGTTCGTTGCTCCAGTTCTGTATGTTATCCATGCATTGCTGACCGGTATCTCTGTATTCATCGCAGCATCTATGCACTGGATTGCCGGCTTTGGCTTCAGCGCGGGGCTGGTGGATATGGTTCTGTCCTCACGTAACCCGCTGGCAACTCACTGGTACATGCTGATCCCTCAGGGGCTGGTGTTCTTCGTGATTTACTACGTGGTATTCCGCTTCACTATCACCAAATTTAACCTGCTGACTCCTGGCCGTGAACTGGCAACGGATGCTGATGAAAGCGCTGATGGCTACGATCTGGATCTGGACAATGCGAAAGGTGGTAATGAAACGTCTAATCTGGCGCGTAACTACATTGCTGCGGTAGGCGGTTCTGCCAATATAACGGGTATCGATGCGTGTATCACTCGTCTGCGTCTGACCGTGAAAGACTCTGCGATTGTTAACGACAGTCTGGCAAAACGTCTGGGTGCATCTGGTGTTATTCGTCTGAATAAGCAGAGTGTTCAGGTCATCGTGGGGACTCGTGCAGAAGCCATTGCAACAGCAATGCGTGGCGTGATGGCTACGGGTCCGGTTGAAGCTGCAACAGCACATGCTGCGCCAGCAGCGACCGAAGCTAAAGCACAGGCAACACCAAACGCTTCAGCAGTCGTGAAAGCGACTCTGGTTTCTCCAATTACCGGTGAAGTCGTGGCGCTGGATCAGGTTCCTGACGAAGCTTTTGCAAGCAAAGCGGTCGGTGACGGTGTTGCGGTTCGTCCAACGGATAAATTCGTTGTGTCTCCAGCGCGCGGCACGATCGTAAAAATCTTCAACACTAACCATGCATTCTGTCTGGAAACGGATGAAGGTGCGGAAGTTGTGGTTCATATGGGCATCGACACCGTTTCTCTGAATGGCCAAGGCTTTAAACGTCTGGTTGAAGAGGGCGCAGAGGTGAAAGCAGGTCAGCCAATTCTTGAAATGGATTTGGACTACTTGAATGCTAATGCACGCTCCATGATTAGTCCGGTTGTCGTCAGCAATATTGATGATTTCGGTGGACTGAAAGCACTGGCAGCGGGTCATGTAGTGGCCGGTGAAACCAAGCTGTACGATATCACTGCGAAATAACTGACTCGTTAATACATCATTTCCAAGTGAGTAAACGGAGAGGGGAAACCCTCTCCGTTTTTTGTTTTTGGCGCGTGCTGATATAGAGTGGTGATCAGCAGATCGACAACCTTTCGGCATACTTTCGAGATAACCACAGAAAAAACGCCGTGATAATGGCAACAAACGGTTGTTTCCCGCCACAGGTTGTAAGATCATTATTGGTTATGAGTCGCGTTTTTAGGCATAGAGGAATAGAAAATGAGTGAGGCTGAAGCCCGCCCAAGTAACTTTATCCGTCAGATCATCGATGAAGATCTGGCATCCGGTAAACATAATTCAGTTCATACCCGTTTTCCGCCGGAGCCAAATGGCTACCTGCACATTGGCCACGCCAAATCCATTTGCCTGAACTTTGGCATCGCCAAAGATTATCAAGGTCAGTGTAACCTGCGCTTTGATGACACCAACCCGGTGAAAGAAGACATTGAATACGTTGAGTCAATTAAACGCGACGTACAGTGGCTAGGTTTCGAGTGGAGTGGCGCAGTGCGTTATTCCTCCGACTACTTCGATCAACTGCACCTGTACGCGGTTGAGCTGATTACGAAGGGCTTGGCTTATGTTGATGAGCTGACCCCTGAGCAGATCCGCGAATACCGTGGAACCCTGACGTCTCCGGGTAAAAACAGCCCGTACCGTGACCGCAGCGTTGAAGAGAATCTGGCTCTGTTCGACAAAATGCGTAACGGCGAGTTTGCCGAGGGCACCGCGTGCCTGCGCGCCAAGATCGATATGGCTTCTCCGTTCATTGTTATGCGCGATCCGGTTCTGTATCGTATCAAGTTTGCTGAACACCATCAGACGGGTAACAAATGGTGCATCTACCCGATGTACGATTTTACTCACTGCATTTCTGATGCCTTGGAAGGGATTACACATTCACTGTGTACTCTGGAGTTCCAAGACAACCGTCGTCTGTATGATTGGGTATTAGATAACATCACGATCCCAACGCATCCGCGTCAGTACGAATTCTCTCGTTTGAATCTCGAATATGCCATCATGTCGAAGCGTAAGCTGAACCAATTGGTAACAGAGAAGATCGTAGAAGGCTGGGATGACCCTCGTATGCCAACGATTTCCGGCCTACGTCGCCGTGGTTATACGGCAGCCTCTATCCGTGAATTCTGCCAGCGTATCGGCGTGACCAAGCAAGACAACAACGTAGAAATGGCTGCGCTGGAATCATGTATTCGTGACGATCTCAACGAAATTGCGCCGCGCGCCATGGCTGTGCTGGATCCGGTGAAAGTCGTCATCGAGAACATGCCTGCGGATAGCGTAGAAATGATCGCGATGCCAAATCATCCGAACAAGCCTGAAATGGGTAAGCGCGAAGTGCCATTTAGCAGCGAGATCTACATCGATCGTGCTGACTTCCGCGAAGAAGCCAACAAACAGTACAAGCGCTTGGTGTTGGGTAAAGAAGTCCGTCTGCGTAACGCCTATGTGATTAAAGCAGAACGCGTTGAGAAAGATGCAGAGGGTGAAATTATCACCATTTACTGCACCTATGACCCAGATACCTTGAGCAAAGATCCTGCTGATGGTCGTAAGGTGAAAGGCGTTATTCACTGGGTTTCTGCAAGCCATGCGGTACCGGCTGAGTTCCACCTGTACGATCGTTTGTTCAGCGTGGCTAACCCAGGCGCAGCGGAAGACTTCCTGTCTACGATCAACCCTGAATCTTTAGTGATTCGCAGCGGTTTTGTTGAGCCAAGTTTGGGTAGCGCAACTCCAGAAGTGACTTATCAGTTTGAACGTGAAGGTTACTTCTGTGCTGATTGTCGCTACTCGAAGCCTGACCATTTGGTGTTTAACCGCACCGTGGGTCTGCGCGATACGTGGGCAAAAACTGGCGTATAATGCTCAGATAGCGTTATCGAAAATTTGTTGATTCTGTGAAGCCACTAGCAATGCGAGTGGCTTTTTTTATGCCTACCAGCAGCAAAGTGCTCTATCGGTATTTTTAAATTAGGTCATAAATGTAAAAAAATAGTTTACTGATGTTATTTCTCATCGAGCATAAACATTGCTGAAATATTCGTTTCGCGAATTAATTAAATCTAATTCCCCGCTGATACTAAATGCCACTCACCTCTCTCTCCTTTTGTTTTATAAGTAAATTCCCTGATATTTACAATGGTATTATAAATATAATGCTGTTTTTAAAGGGGATTTGATGTTGACCGGATATGAAATGTGTCACATGTAACAAAACATTAAAATATGTGCACTCGGTCAAGAATTGACACAATTGTTTTACTTTTCATTTGATAATTCGCGTCGCGAAAAATAGTCTAAGAAGGTAGGTGAGCAATTGGGTTATTTACTCCACTACGAATTAACTTTTCCCCATTTTAGGGGTTTTGCGTCCTAGGCCGGTGAACGTCGAAGGTCGCGTTTTTCAAGTCAAAGAGGAATTATTCTATGGTTACGCATCGTGTGAGGCGCAATGCTCTGACGCTTGCCATAACGGGGGTGTTATTAGGCAGTGGTTTTTATGCCATGCCAGAAGCCCAAGCTGAAGGCTTTATTGATGATTCAACGCTAACGGGCGGTATCTACTACTGGCAGCGTGAGCGTGACCGTAAAGACGTGACTACGGGCAACTATGAAACCAACCTGAACCACTCAACGTGGAACGCAAACCTCGACTTCTCGTCAGGCTATGCCGCAGATATGTTCGGTATTGATATTGCCGCATTCACCGCGATTGAAATGGCAGAGAACCACGATAGCGGACACCCTAACGAAATTGCATTCTCCTCGAAAAATAAAGGCTACGACGAAGACTACTCCGGCGATAAAAGTGGCATTAGCCTTTACAAAGCGGCGGCTAAATTTAAATACGGTCCAGTTTGGGCACGCGCCGGTTACATTCAGCCAACGGGCCAAACGCTATTAGCGCCACACTGGAGCTTTATGCCAGGTACCTATCAAGGTGCTGAAGCGGGGGCAAACTTTGACTACGGTGATGCAGGGGCGTTGAGCTTCTCCTACATGTGGACGGATAAATATAAAGCTCCGTGGCATACCGAAGTGGATGGTTTCTACCAGAATGACAAAAAGACCGGCGTTTCTTATTTGCACTCTTTAGGCGCCAAGTACGACTTTAAAAATGATTTTATTTTAGAAGCGGCGTTTGGACAGGCAGAAGGATATGTCGATCAGTATTTCGCTAAGGGTTCCTACAAGTTTGACGTCGTAGGTAATCCGATGACGACCAGCTATCAGTTCTATGGCACCCGAGATCGTGTGCATGACGGTGGCGTGAACGATATTTACGATGGCACTGCATGGTTACAGGCGTTGACCTTAGGCTACAAAGTAGGACAGTTCGATTTCCGCTTAGAGGGAACCTACGTGAAAGCGGAGGGTAATCAGGGCTACTTCTTACAACGTATGACCCCAACCTATGCTTCTTCTAACGGACGTTTGGATATCTGGTGGGATAACCGCTCCGACTTCAACGCCAACGGCGAGAAAGCCATTTTCGGCGGCGTGATGTATGACCTCAGTAAGTGGGATATGCCGGGCTTTGCGGTGGGTGGCTCTTATGTTTACGCATGGGATGCAAAGCCGAGCACGAATCCTCAATACGATCAGAGTCAGCGTGTGAAAGAGAGCGCTTACAGCTTGGATGCGATGTACACCATTCAGGATGGTCGCGCTAAAGGTACGCTGTTCAAACTGCACTTCACTCAGTACGACAACCACTCCGACAACCCGAGCTGGGGCGGTGGTTACGGCAACATGTTCCAAGATGAACGCGACGTTAAGTTCATCGTTATTGCACCGTTCACCATCTTCTAAGCCTGAGGCTCTGCACGTTTAACACAACATGCAGAGTCACTTTGACGGGATATAAATATGAAAAAAACTCTACTGGTTATTGCTGCAGTCGTGGGATTGAGCGGTTGTGTGCAGCAGTCCACCGCGCCGCAAGAAGATCTCAAGCTCAAACAGGCCTATAGCAACTGTATTAACACGGCTGAAGGCAACCCAGACAAAGTGGAAGCCTGCCAGTCAGTACTCAATGTATTGAAGCAAAGTAAACAGCATCAGGCATTTGCCGAAAAGGAAAGCGTACGCGTATTCGATTACCAGAACTGTATTCAGGCAGCCAAAACCGGCGCTGGCGACAACTACCAGCAGGCCTGCGGCAAAGTTTGGCAAGAAATTCGCAACAACAATAACTGATTCAGGATGAGGCTTTTACGATGAGTAAATTTAAGTTAAGCACGTTGGCTGTTGCAGTATCCGCACTGGGCATGCTCGGTTTCTCCACGGCAAGTCAGGCCGATCAGAACGTCGTTGATCAACTGAGTCAGCTAAAAGTTAACGTGAAAGTGACAGACAATCGCGCGGCAGAGAACGGCGTTGACTGCGCTGCGCTCGGTGCGGACTGGGCTGCATGTAACCAGTCCGTCATCACATTAACCAGCGACAGCGATATCAAAGCAAAAGATTGGGCGATTTATTTCCATAACCCGCGCCAAGTGTTGGATGTGAAAAACGATCAGTTCAAGATTACCTTTGTAACGGGCGACTTGCATAAGATCGAACCAACAGACAAATTCAAAGGATTCACCGCGGGCCAAGCTGTTGAGATCCCGCTGATCGGCGAATATTGGCAGTTGTTTGAAAGTGATGTCATGCCGCGTTGGTATGTGACTTCCCAAGACGCCAAACCAAAAGTGATTGCGAGCACCGATACTGAAGATTTGCGTCAGTTTGTTACACCATTTGCTGGTGATTTGTGGAAGCGTACCAAGGACGATAAAAACGTCCTGATGGTGCCAGAAACGCGTTTCGATAAAAACGCCGATATTAAGCAATTGCCAGCCCAAAGCCTGCGTGGCCAAATTATGCCAACGCCGATGGAAGTGAAAATCCATCAGCAGGATGTGGATCTGAGCAAGGGCGTAGCATTGGATCTTACCGTGCTAAACGCAGCCACTGCGGAAGCCGCTCAGCAGCGTTTTGCTCTGTTGGGGGTGAAGGATAATGCCAACGGTTACCCAATCAAAACCGCCATTGCCGCGAAAGCATTCAAAGGTGACTTGGCCGTGCCTGGTGCTTATGAGCTGAAAATCGGGCCTAAGGGTGCCGAAGTGATTGGCTACGATCAGGCTGGTGTATTCTATGGCCTGCAATCTATCCTTTCTCTGGTGCCGAGTGACGGTAGCATGAAGATTGCAACCTTGGATGCGAAAGATGCTCCTCGTTTCCAATACCGCGGCATCTTCTTAGATATTGGACGTAACTTCCATTCCAAAGAAGCAGTACACCGTCTGTTAGATCAGATGGCTGCTTATAAAATGAATAAATTCCACTTCCATCTGACGGACGATGAAGGTTGGCGTATTGAGATCCCAGGCCTGCCAGAACTGACCGACGTAGGCTCTAAACGTTGTCACGATCTGAGCGAAAAAGAGTGTCTGTTGCCGCAGTTGGGCTCTGGTCCAGATGCGAACAACAACGGTACAGGGCATCTGACCCGCGATGAGTATATTGATATTGTTAAATATGCTCAGGCTCGCCAGATTGAAGTGATTCCAGAAATCGACATGCCTGCACATGCTCGCGCAGCGGTGGTTTCGATGGAAGCGCGCTATGACAAGCTGAAAGCCGCTGGGGATGAAAAGGGCGCCAACGAATTCCGTTTGGTTGACCCAACGGATACCTCAAATACGACCTCTGTGCAGTTCTACGATCGTAAGAGCTATTTGAACCCTTGTTTGGATTCATCTAAGCGCTTTGTCGACAAAGTGATCGGCGAGATTGCTCAGATGCATAAAGAAGCGGGCCAACCGCTGACGACGTGGCACTTTGGTGGTGATGAAGCGAAAAACATCCGCTTAGGGCCAGGCTATCAGGATAAGAATGGCAAAATTGAGCCAGGCAAAGGCATTATCGATCAGAGCAAAGAAGATAAGCCTTGGGCTCAGTCTCAGGTTTGCCAGACGCTGATTAAGAGCGGCAAAGTCGAAGACATGGAACACTTGCCAAGTCACTTTGCGATCGAAGTTAGCCAGATCGTCAATAACCACGGTATTGAAAAAATGCAGGCGTGGCAGGATGGTCTGAAAGACGCTAAAGACTCCAAAGCGTTTGCGACTAAGCGTGTGGGCGTCAACTTCTGGGATACCCTGTATTGGGGCGGCTTCGACACCGTCAACGATTGGGCAAACAAGGGGTATGAAGTTACCGTTTCGAACCCAGACTACGTTTACATGGACTTCCCATATGAAGTGAATCCGCAGGAAAACGGCTACTACTGGGGTACTCGCTTTAATGACGAACGCAAAATCTTCAGCTTCGCGCCAAATAACATGCCGCAGAATGCGGAAACCTCTGTAGACCGCGACGGCGAATTCTTTACTGCCAAGAGCGATAAACCATGGCCGGGAGTTTATGGTCTGTCGGCTCAGCTGTGGAGTGAAACCACGCGCACTGACGAAATGATGGAATACAAAATCTATCCTCGTGTAATGACTGTCGCAGAGCGTTCATGGCACCGTGCTGGTTGGGAGCAGGATTACAAAGCGGGTCGTGAATACAAGGGCGGAGAAACTAATCTGGTTGATAAGAAGTCTCTGCTCAGCGACTGGCAGCGTTTCGCCAACCTGATGGGGCAGCGTGAACTCGCTAAGATGGACAAAGCCGGTATCGGCTATCGTCTACCGGTGCCTGGTGCCAAAGTTGTTGGTGGCAAACTGGAAGCGAACGTGGCTCTGCCAGGTGTGGGGATTGAATATTCTGTAGACGGTGGCAAACAGTGGCAGCGTTACGACGCGAAAGCTCAACCAACGGTCTCCGGTGATGTTCAGATTCGCTCAGTCAGCCCAGATGGCAAGCGTTACAGCCGTGCAGAACCCGTGCAGGCTTAATCTGTAGGAAAGTGTTCCCTACTCGACATAGGGTAGGGAACAGGAAATAAAATGGTTTTATCACTGCGTTTTAATCATTGGGTCGGATAAACCTGATAACACGTTGAGCTGTGAGTTGTTTCGCCCCTTGCCTGAGGGGCTTTTTTTTCGCCTGTCACTTTTGTTTGCAACCTTTCTCTACAGCGTCACGACCGCAAATTTTAGGCAATAAAAAAGCGACCCTAAGGTCGCTTCATGCGGTAAATACAGGTTTACTCTTTGCTATCGTGCAGAGTCTCATCTTCACGGCAATCACCTTCAGCGCAGTGACCATATAGGTACAGGCTGTGGTTGGTGAGCTGAATACCATATTTTTTAGCGATTTCATGCTGACGCTTCTCGATGGAATCGTCGCTAAACTCAATCACTTTGCCACAATCCAAGCAGATCAGGTGATCGTGATGGTGTTGCTGAGTCAGTTCGAATACAGATTTGCCGCCTTCGAAATTGTGGCGAGTAACAATACCTGCGTCGTCGAACTGGTTTAGTACACGGTAGACGGTTGCCAGACCGATTTCTTCGCCCATATCGATCAGCTTCTTATACAGGTCTTCTGCGCTGACGTGGTGGCAAGTTGGATCTTGCAGAACCTCCAGAATCTTAAGACGCGGAAGCGTGACTTTAAGTCCAGCCTTCTTTAAAGCAGTATTGTTATCTGTCATTCGGATTCTGTCCCGTTACTTGGCTCGGAGACGTTTAGGATAGACTGCATTTGCTGCCAGCGTTGCCTTAATTGTCACCGAACTGAAAATATAATTGAGATTCATTATAAAGCTGATGGCGGCAAATGGGAACCGCAGCGTGTTAACAACTTGGGCGTAATTACACGGTGGAAATAAAACGTAACACACTGACAAATATGTGACTCTGCTGACTGCGGGCGTCATAGCGGGAAAAATGAGTTACATAAATGTTGCAAACTGCTTTCACCAATCGTTGAAATACCCGCAGACTTTCATCATCTGCGGGCACAATTTCATTTTAGCCAGTAATCTCAGACAGGCTCATTTCATCAGAAATCTGTTTTACCCACGCATCAACGCGAGCAGCGGTCAGTTCAGGCTGACGGTCTTCATCGATAGCCAAACCGACGAAGGTTTTATCATCAACCAGCGCTTTAGACGCTTCAAAATGATAGCCCGCAGTTGGCCAGTGGCCCACGATAGTTGCCCCACGAGGTTCGATCAGATCGCGGATAGTCCCCATCGCGTCGCAGAAATACTCTGCATAATCTTCTTGGTCGCCACAGCCAAACAGAGCAACCAGTTTTCCGTTGAAGTCGATCTCTTCCAGTGAAGGGAAAAAGTCGTCCCAGTCACACTGGGCTTCACCGTAATACCACGTTGGGATGCCAAGCAGAAGAATGTCGAATGCTTCGATGTCTTCTTTGCTGCTTTTGGCAATGTCATGAACTTCAGCAACGTCTTTTCCGAGTTGCTTTTGGATCATCTTAGCGATGTTTTCCGTGTTGCCCGTGTCGCTGCCAAAGAAAATGCCTACGATTGCCATGTCGCGTTTATACCTTTTATATCAAATAATTAAACTAGATTCTTGAAAAAGACCAGTACGTACTTTACGCACTATAGCACTTTCAACCGCGTTGATTTGTCGTCATTGTGTGCTGGCGGCGTTAATATTTTAAAATTTGATCGAGCAAAATTTGTTCAATCAATTCACTGCGGCTAATATTTTGTTCCTGAGCCAGACGATTCAGCATTTCAACCGCTTCTTCGTTAATTTTCAGCTCAACACGACGTAGTCCTTTCACTTTGTCGCGGCGCAGTTGGTTGCGTTTGTTAATTCTTAGCTGTTCATCCCGAGATAACGGGTTGGTTTTTGGGCGACCCGGACGACGTTCATCTGCGAACAGATCCAGAGTCGTGCGGTCCGTTTGTTCTTTGGCCATATCAGGTAGCGGTACTACAAGGAGAATTTTGAATCTGCGTAACGAATCAGATCATGATTAACATACTAGGGCCATTCACCCTTTACCGGCACTATCCTTAAACAGCAAAACAGCCTGCCAGAATAATAGCGCGCCATAATACCCTAGCCCCCCCAGCGGCGACAATCCTTAATCTTGCTTACCTTACTGACGCCAGATGGTTTTTTCTCCAGTGATGTCGGCACAAGGGGGCTTCTCTCGGCTTTTACACTTGTGTTAGAGACGCAGAGAAAGTGGGGCTAGCACTGGCACCACTCCAGATTCAAACTGGGGTTTTAGATATCTGAATCGAGAAAACGATGCAGCGTGCGTAACACCAGTTCGGGTTTTTCTGCATGTAGCCAGTGCCCGACGCCTGCGATGACATGGGCGCGGGCATGGGGGAACTGGCGCGCAATCGCTTCGCGATGGCTGTCCTGAATGTATGGGGAAAGCCCCCCTTTGATGAACATGGCGGGGCCTTGATAAGGCGAAACGTCTTGCCAACCAACGATGTTTTCGTATTGCTCCCAAAGCACAGGCACGTTAAATAGCCATGCTCCGTCCTGAAAGGATTTCAGTAAAAACTGTATAACGCCTTCTTCCTGAAGATAGTGACGCATGATGTCTGCGGCGTCTTGGCGGCGCGTTACCTGTGAGTCGGTGACGGCGTTGATGGCGGTAAAAATGGTGTCATGGCGGCGAACCTTGTAATCGACCGGTGCGATGTCCAGCAACGCCAAGCGGCGAATACGGTCGGGGGCGAGCGCGGCAAGCGTCATTGCTGCCTTACCGCCCATCGAGTGGCCGATCACATCGAGCTGTGGAAGTGACAAATCATCAATGAGTTCTAGCAGATCTTCGGCCATCGCAGCATAGTCCATGCGCTCAGAACGCGGCGAGTGACCGTGGTTACGCATATCGACCTGAATAATTTGGCGGTCGTTACGCAAGTCTCTTCCCAAAACGCCCAGATTATCAAGGCTGCCAAATAGGCCATGAATCAGAAGCGCCGGTGGAAATTGTGCCTGCTGAGAAGGTAGGTGTTCGCGGTAATTGAGTTTCATATCGTTGCGTCTATGTTTATTGAATCGATGCGTCTAGCGATCGCTACGAAAAGAATATTGTAACAAATAGGTTACCACGACTAATCAAGATTGTTAGCCCTAGCGCGTTATCAGCCCTAGTTTAGGGATATTATTTCTCTCTCATTGGGAAAAAACTCACTGAATTTACGACAGCATTGGGTTTACGCTATCCGCATGAGACGTTTAACTTTATAATCCTGCTGATTAAGTCGTAAACCTGTATTGGATAATGATGAAAACTATTGAAGTCGACGAGGAGCTGTACCGTTACATTGCAAGCCATACGCAAAGTATCGGTGAGAGTGCTTCTGACATATTGCGCCGCCTGCTGAAAGTCTCTGCTGAACATAAAACGACAACGACTCCGGTTGTGGCTCCGGTGGTAACCACTGCGCCCGCTACTGCCGTGGTTACTGCTCGTCCGGTAGACCGCGTCCGTACCATGCGTGAGCTGCTGCTTTCCGATGAGTACGCCGAGCAAAACAAAGCGGTAAATCGCTTCATGCTGGTACTTTCAACCCTATATTCCATTGATAATCAGGGATTTGCTGCTGCAACCGAATCTCTGCATGGCCGTACCCGTGTTTATTTTGCCGGCGATCAGCAAACGCTGCTGCAAAATGGCACTCATACTAAGCCTAAACACGTTGTTGGCACGCCTTATTGGGTGATCACCAACACGAACACAGGCCGCAAGCGCAGCATGATTGAACACATCATGCAGGCTATGCAGTTCCCCGCTGAACTGATTGAAAAAGTTTGCGGGACTATCTGATTTCAGAATTGCCTAAGGGAATCAGGCTAAACAGCCCCTTTAGGCACTCAATAATTTAAGCGTAGGGAGAAGTGACCATGGCAAATCACCCCCGTGCCGGGCAGCTAGCCCAGCAGAGCGATTTGATTAACGTGGCTCAACTGGTTTCTCAATACTATGTATTGACGCCAGAAGCAGGTAATACGTCTCATGCGGTAAAATTCGGCACTTCTGGCCATCGTGGAAGTGCGCAGCGTCATAGTTTCAATGAAGCACACATTTTAGCCATTGCGCAGGCGATTGCTGAAGTGCGTAAGGCGAATGGCGTTGAAGGCCCATGTTTCGTAGGCAAAGATACCCATGCGCTTTCTGAACCTGCGTTTATCAGTGTATTGGAAGTTCTGACCGCAAACGGCGTAGACGTAGTGGTGCAGCAGGATAATGGTTTTACGCCAACGCCTGCGGTTTCTCATGCGATCCTGACCCACAACAGCAACAAGAATGCAGCGCTGGCTGATGGTATCGTCATTACTCCTTCGCACAATCCGCCAGAGGATGGTGGGATTAAATACAATCCGCCAAACGGTGGTCCAGCCGATACCGATCTGACTAAAGTTATTGAGCAGCGAGCGAATGAACTGCTGAGCCTCAATTTGCAGGGCGTGAAGCGTCAAACATTAGATGCGGCGTGGAACAGTGGTTTGGTGCATGCCAAAGACCTAGTACAGCCATATATTGAAGGTCTGGTTGATATCGTTGATATGCCTGCCATTCAACGCTCCGGTCTGCATTTAGGCGTCGATCCACTGGGCGGTTCCGGCATTGAGTATTGGCAGCGCATTGGTGAGCACTACAAACTCGATCTGACATTAGTGAACGATCACGTTGATCCATCATTCCGCTTCATGCACTTAGACCACGACGGTGTGATCCGTATGGACTGCTCATCGGAAAGCGCGATGGCAGGCTTGTTGGCGCTGCGTGATCAGTTTGATTTAGCGTTTGCCAACGACCCCGACTACGATCGCCACGGCATCGTTACCCCGTCAGGGCTAATGAACCCGAATCACTACTTAGCGGTGGCTATCAATTATCTGTTCCAGCATCGCCCACAGTGGGGTGCTGATGTCGCCGTAGGTAAAACGCTGGTATCCAGCGCCATGATTGACCGTGTCGTTAACGATCTAGGCCGCAAGCTGGTGGAAGTGCCAGTAGGCTTCAAATGGTTTGTTGATGGTCTATTTGACGGTAGCTTTGGATTTGGTGGTGAAGAAAGCGCGGGTGCCTCTTTCCTACGTTTCAATGGAACGCCTTGGTCAACAGATAAAGATGGCATCATCATGTGTCTGCTAGCTGCTGAAATTACTGCAGTGACGGGTGAGAACCCCCAGCAGCATTACAACAAGCTGGCTGAGCGGTTTGGTGCACCAAGTTATAACCGTATTCAGGCTCCGGCCACGCATGCGCAGAAAGACGCGCTGTCCAAGCTCTCCCCTGAGATGGTGAAAGCCGACAAATTAGCGGGTGACCCTATTACGGCGCGTTTGACCAAAGCACCGGGTAACAATGCTTCTATCGGTGGCTTGAAAGTGATGACTGATAACGGCTGGTTTGCTGCACGTCCATCTGGCACTGAGGAAGCGTACAAAATTTATTGTGAAAGCTTCTTGGGGGCAGAGCATCGTCAGCGTATCGAGAAAGAAGCTGTAGATATTGTGAGCGCCGTGCTGGCCAGCGCCAAATAAACGTTCCTTACAGTGATTGCATTAAGCGCCGTTTTAACGGCGCTTTTTTTATGCCGCAAAATGTAAAACGCTGAAGATTTATATATGATAAAAGTTATCATTATCAAAAATAATCATCAGAGAAAAACACGATGCCTGGATACCGTTACCGTATTACCGTTGAACCTATCGCCGATCGCAAAGGCGAGCCGATTGATAAAGCGCCCATTACCTTTGAAGTTGAAAACCACGATGAGATTTTGTCTATCGTTGAGCGTTTGGGCGCACGCGATGATTTGCCATTTACCGGCGATAAATCCAAGGCTTTTGCTGTTGGGTTAAAACTGTTTTCCGAGTCACTGCTGGAGAACCGCAAACATCCATTGTTTGACGATCTGCGCGACGCATTCCGCGCTTTTATGATGACGTTAAAAGGCATCAAGCGCGGAGAGAATCAAGACGAGCAGAAATAACCGCTGAATAAATGCGGCTACAGCATAAATCGATAGCCGACGCCGGTTTCGGTGAGTAAATGTTTAGGGCGGGCAGGCTCGGCTTCCAGTTTTTGCCGTAAATGCCCCATATAAATACGCAGATAGTGGCTATGTTCCACATAATTGGGCCCCCACACCGTGCTTAACAACTGGCGCTGAGTCAGTACCTTTCCGGCGTTTGCGATAAGCTCGGTAAGCAGACGAAATTCAATTGGTGTGAGATGCAAATCCTCTCCGGCGCGGGTTACGCGCCGGTTAATCAAATCCACTTCAATATCTGAGAATTGAATGAGTGGACTCTCCTGATTTTGTTGCGCGTGACGGCGCAGCGAAACTCGTACCC
The DNA here is from genome assembly GCF_001816025.1 of Hafnia sp. HMSC23F03. Classification (NCBI taxonomy): domain Bacteria; kingdom Pseudomonadati; phylum Pseudomonadota; class Gammaproteobacteria; order Enterobacterales; family Hafniaceae; genus Hafnia; species Hafnia sp. HMSC23F03. Next base: position 96,437 of record NZ_KV824231.1, on the reverse strand, counting down.
GGGCCAGTAGTTCAGCGACGCCAAAGGGTTTACTGAGATAGTCATCTGCACCGGCATCCAACGCCAGCACTTTGTCAGACTCTTCGGCGCGGGCGGAAAGCACGATGACCGGAATTGAGCTCCACTGGCGCAAGTCTCGGATAAAATCGAGACCGTCACCATCCGGCAGCCCCAGATCAAGAATGATTAAATCCGGCTTTCTGGTGCCCGCTTCTATCAAACCACGTTGTAGGGTATCCGCGTCAAAAACGCGCCAGCCCTCATTCTCCAATGCGGATCGGACAAAACGACGGATCTCTTTTTCATCTTCAACGATGAGGATATTTATCGGAGTCTGATTCACGTTATCTCTTTTAAAACTCTTCTTCGATAGCGGGGGGAGCCTCAAGCGGTAATGTGAAATGGAAACATGCACCGCCTTGCGCAATATTTTCTGCCCATATTTTCCCGCCGTGTACTTCTATAATGGCACGACAGATGGCTAATCCCAAGCCGACGCCGGGAATTGCTGATTCTTTATCACCTCGGGTGAATTTATTGAAGATAAGCTGGAGCTGTTCCGAGGGGATACCTGCGCCACGATCTTCAATTTCGACTTCGAGCCAATGCTCGCTGGCTTGCGCGCGGATGGTTAATGGCGACTCCATTCCGGCATATTTACCGGCGTTTTCCAGCAGATTCTGGATGACGCGTTCAATCAGGTTACCATCACAGTTAACGAGTGGCAGATCGGCCGGCAAATCAATGTTCAGCGGATGCGAACTTAACATGGGCTCAAGCGTATTAACGGCGCTACCGACGATTTCCTCCAGCGATTGCCACTCTTTGCGCAGGCTAAATCCGCCCGATTGGATGCGTGCCATATCCAACAGATTATTCACCAAACGGGTGGTGTTGAGTATTTGCTGGCGTATTTGGTTGGCCTGTTGCGCGTGAGGGGATTTCTCGGCAGCGAGATCTAAGGTCAGAATCTCTGCCTGTCCAAACAGGACGGTGAGCGGCGTACGTAAATCGTGCGATAGCGCAGCCAATAATGAGTTGCGTAGCTGCTCTCGCTCGGTGTCCAGACGTGCGCTGGCCGCTGTTTGTGCCAGATGCAAACGCTCAAGTGCGCTGGCAATCATCACCGCATAGGTTTGCAGCAATCGCTGTTGTTCAGGCACCATCAACTGACGCAGATTGATGGGTTCAATGGCCAGAACGCCAAAAGCTTGCTGTGCTGTGCTCAGAGGCAGTAGCTGGTAGGGGACACCAGGAAGCGTATCGGTGCCTGCCCCCGCAGGCTGTTGTTTGTCAAAGCACCAGTGAGCGATGGCGAAATCAACACCAGCAACGCCTTCCTGTGGTGGCGTGACTTGCACGAGCGGGGTGTCATCACTGGGAATGAGTACGGATGTCCGAGCGTTAAAACTGCTATTAAGGAAGTAGCTCCCACTACGAGCAATATCTTCATTGGTGATAGCATTGCTGAGTGCTTTCGACAGTTCGTACATATGGCGAGCGCGCAGCTCACGGTAGCGGGCAACGCGTGCCTGATAGCGAACGCCTGCGGTTAGATTACCGATCACGATCCCGACCGTTAACATGACGCCGAAGGTAACCAAATACTGCACATCGCTAACCGCAAACGACCACTGTGGCATGACAAAGAACAGGTCAAAACTAGCGACGCTAACCACAGCAGAAAGTACTGATGGCCAACGACCATAAAATAACGCCACGACAACCACGCCCAGCAAATAGACCATTACGATATTGGCCTGATCAAAGCTTGGGAAAATGATCTTCGCGAGTAAGGTTATAAGCGCGCATAGCGCGACAGCGACGAGGCAGCCACGAATTTGTACTCGCCATTTTTCACTGAATGGGCGTGCGTCTTGCTCTTTGCTGGTGGTTCGCGGTTTATCTTCTACGGCAACGATGATTAAATCTAAATCGGGCCCCAGCTTAGCCAGACGGTCAGCAAAGCTTTCATGCCACCACCAGCGCCACTCCTTTTTATTGCGGCGGCCAATAATGATTTTCCCCAGATTATGTTCACGTGCGTAACGCAGAATTGCTTTTTCTTCGTTGGGATCGGATAGGGTGGTGGTTTCTGCGCCAAGTTCTTGTGCAAGCTTAACGCTACGCAATATAGCGCGCCGTTGATTTTCCGGCAGCCGATGTAGGCGCGGTGTTTCCACGTAAACCGCATGCCAGATACAGCCAAGCCGAGCGGCTAGCCTTGATGCAGTTCTCACTAATTTATCGTTATCAACATGATGTCCGATGCATAACAGAATGGCATCACGAGTGTGCCAAACTCGCTCTTTATCTTGGCTACTGCGAAATTCACGCATCTGTTCATCGACGCGGTCTGCGGTGCGGCGCAGTGCCAATTCACGCAGCGCAATGAGATTGCCTTTGCGGAAAAAATGTTCGATGGCGCGTTCGGCCTGACCGGGAATGTAGACTTTGCCTTCATTTAGACGCTGGCGTAAATCGTCGGGGGGCAAATCGACCAGAACAATTTCACTCGCGTCATCGAAAATACGGTCAGGGACGGTTTCGCGCACACGAATACCGGTGACGGAACCCACGATATCATTCAGGCTCTCTAAGTGCTGAACGTTAACCGTGGTCAGCACGTCAATGCCCGCGTCCAACAGTTCTTCGACATCTTGCCATCGTTTAGGATGGCGAGAACCCGCGGCATTGCTGTGTGCAAGCTCATCCATCAGGATGAGCGCAGGATGGCGGGCAAGCGCCTGATCGAGAGCAAACTCTCGAACCTGACGTCCGCGATGATGAATACGTTTGAGCGGTAGAACTTCTAAGCCGTCAAGCTGAGCCGCCGTTTCTGAGCGTCCGTGAGTTTCCACTACGCCAACCAATACATCGAGCCCTTGGGCGCGTAAACGCTGCGCTTCTTGTAGCATGGCGTAGGTTTTACCCACGCCAGCACAGGCGCCGAAAAAGACTTTCAGCTTGCCGCGAGGTTTCTCACACACCTGAGCCAATAAAGCATCAGGGTCAGGGCGGCGTAGTTCTTCATCATCTACCATGTGATTCTCTTTTTACTTGCGGCTTACGATGGGTTGCCAGTGGTATTGTGGGGTAATAACGCATCCAGCGCCATATTCAGTTCCAGCACGTTCACAACCGGTTGGCCAATGAAATTCGGCATGCTGCGTTTGGTATTCACAGTAATTAATTTTTCAACGCTGGCTAATGGCAGATCTCGCGCTTTAGCTACGCGCTCTGCTTGATAATAGGCGGCCAGTGGAGAGATATGTGGATCTAAACCGCTGCCTGAGCTGGTCATGAGATCGACAGGAATAGAGGCTGGTGCTAGAGGATCAGCCTGACGCAACAATGCTGCACGTGCTTGCAGGTTTTTATCCAACAGTGGATTAGATGCTGCCAGATTACTGCCGCCAGAGGACTGTGGATTGTACGCGGTGTCAGCGGTGGCTGATGGACGCCCCCAAAAATATTTCGCTTGGGTAAAGTTTTGCCCAATCAAGCGGGAACCGACGGCAACGCCTTCGTGTTCAATCACGGAGCCGTTAGCCTGCGAATTGAACATCACCTGAGCCAAACCGGTAGTCAGCAACGGATAAGCGAGCCCGGTGATTGCGGTTAAAATCAACATCATCATGATGGATGGACGTAGTAGAGACATTATTGATTCCTTAACATTATAGACTTTGCTAAAACAGCCTTAGAGCGTAATCGCGCTTTCTGAAGTCTGATTTTAGGGGGAAGTACATCGATGAGGTCGCGGTGGCAACGCCGCCTGAGTACCCCTCGGTGTGAAATCCCCGTGTATCTTGATTTGTTAAACGCTTAGCATCAGCGAGTCTGTATTAAGCTAAACCGCAGACGGTTAGCAGCATGTCTATCAGCTTGATGCCGATGAATGGCACCAGTAATCCACCCGCACCGTAAACCCACAGGTTACGGCGCAGCAGGGCGCTAGCGCTGAGGGGTTTATAGCTCACACCTTTAAGCGCCAGCGGGATCAGGAATACGATGATCAGGGCGTTGAAAATAACCGCTGACATAATCGCAGACGCTGGCGATGTTAAATGCATAACGTTAAGTGCATTTAACTGTGGATAGGTAGCCGCGAACGCTGCCGGAATAATGGCAAAATACTTCGCTACGTCGTTGGCAATACTGAATGTGGTCAGTGAGCCACGCGTCATCAGCATTTGTTTACCGATATGCACCACTTCAATCAGTTTGGTTGGGTTGGAGTCCAAATCAACCATGTTGCCGGCTTCTTTAGCCGCCTGAGTCCCTGAGTTCATTGCCACCGCAACATCAGCCTGTGCCAGCGCTGGCGCATCGTTGGTGCCGTCGCCGGTCATGGCGACCAAACGTCCCTCAGCTTGATACTGGCGGATGAGGGCTAATTTGGCTTCGGGAGTGGCTTCGGCCAAGAAGTCATCGACGCCCGCCTCCGCAGCGATAGCCGCGGCGGTTAAACGGTTATCACCGGTGATCATCACCGTTTTGATCCCCATACGGCGCAGTTCAGAGAAGCGCTCTTTGATACCGCCTTTCACAATATCTTTCAGCGCGACTACGCCGAGAATGCGGCCATCTTCAGCCACCACCAGCGGCGTACCGCCGGTGCGAGCCACGCTTTCTACGCGTTCATCAACGGCGCGTGGGAACTGCCCCTGATTGGATTCTACGTGGCGGCGAATAGCATCAACCGAGCCTTTGCGGATCATTCTTCCCTGAACGTTTACGCCGCTCATGCGGGTTTGCGCAGAGAAGGGCACAAAGGTGGCGCCCAGTGCATGTAAATCGCGCTCACGTAAGTTAAAGCGTTGCTTGGCCAGAACGACGATGCTGCGGCCTTCAGGCGTTTCATCGGCCAGAGAGGCCAACTGTGCTGCACTGGCGAGCTCTTCTTCGCTTACACCGGGTACCGGTAGAAATTCGGTGGCTTGACGGTTACCCAGCGTAATCGTGCCGGTTTTGTCCAGCAGCAACACATCCACGTCACCGGCGGCTTCTACCGCACGCCCACTGGTGGCGATGACGTTAGCGCCTAGCATTCGGCTCATACCTGCCACGCCAATGGCTGATAGCAATCCGCCGATGGTGGTTGGAATTAAGCAGACTAGCAGCGCCACCAATACGGTGATCGTCACAGGAACGCCAACCTGACTCGCTTCGGCGCTAAATAGGGAGAACGGATACAGCGTCGCGGTAGCCAGCAAGAACACCAACGTTAAAGCAATCAATAAAATGGTGAGCGCTATTTCGTTAGGAGTTTTACGGCGTTTTGCGCCTTCAACCATCGCAATCATGCGATCTAGGAATGTCTCTCCTGGATTAACCGTGCATTGGATCACCAGCCAGTCAGATAGGATGCGTGTACCGCCTGTCACAGAGGAGAAGTCACCGCCGGATTCGCGGATAACAGGCGCAGACTCACCGGTGATGGCGCTTTCATCGACCGATGCCCCTCCTTCAATCACTTCGCCATCGCATGGAATGGTGTCACCTGCTTCAACCAACACAATGTCGCCTTTGCGCAACGAATCGGCAGAAACCTTTTCCTGCGCAGCGTCGTGTTCGCTAGAAGCCAACTTTTTCGCCCAACTGGTTTTTTTTACACCTTTCAAGCTTTCGGCCTGAGCTTTGCTGCGGCCTTCAGCCAGTGCTTCGGCAAAGTTGGCAAACAGCACGGTAAACCAAAGCCAAATAGCCACGCTGCCGGTAAAGGCGGCACTGCCTTCGCTTTGCCCAATAAGAATAGAGAGCCAGATGATGGTGGTGAGAATGCTGCCCAAATACACCACAAACATCACCGGATTGCGCCACTGAATGCGTGGATCTAATTTTTTAAAGGCATCTTTGATAGCGGTACGGACCAGTTTTGGTTCGAACAACGCGCGTTGTTTACGAGTCATTATTTTATCTCTCAACGTGTTAACCAAACTTGCAGGTGTTCAGCCACCGGACCTAACGCCAGAGCCGGGATAAACGTCAGTGCGCCGACCAGCAAAATTGTTCCTACCAACAAACCGATGAACAGTGCTCCCTGTGTGGGAAGCGTTCCGTTACCTGCCGGCTGGCGCTTTTTCGCTACCAGAGAACCTGCGATTGCCATAACTGGAATGATGACGCCAAAGCGACCCAAGAACATGGCAATGGCTAACAGTACGTTGTAGAACGGTGTGTTGACGCTTAACCCAGCAAAAGCACTACCGTTGTTGTTGGCGGCAGAGGAGAGTGCGTAAAGCACCTCGCTAAACCCGTGCGCGCCGGGGTTGAGAATGCCAGCCCGTCCTGCATCGGTCATCAATGCCACCGCGCTACCTATCAGCACTAGCGCAGGTGTGACCAAAATGGCAGCCGCGGTCATCTTCATATCGAAAACTTCGATTTTTTTACCCAGGTATTCCGGTGTACGGCCAATCATCAAACCCGCAATAAAGACGGTCAGGAGAACGAACAAAAGCATGCCATAAAGGCCTGAGCCGACGCCGCCAAAGACGACTTCACCGATCTGCATTAGCCACATTGGCACCATGCCACCGAGAGCGGTAAAGGAGTCGTGCATAGCATTAACTGCGCCGCACGAAGCTGCCGTGGTGACTACCGAATACATCGCGGTTGCCAAAATACCGAAGCGAGTCTCTTTACCTTCCATATTGAAGTTGCTGTCTGCACCTAAGGCTGATAAGTGCGGATTCCCTTGCAATTCGGCGTACATCACGACGATCACGGCAACGACAAAAATCAGGCTCATGGCCCAAAGCAGCGTATGGCCTTGGCGGTTTTCACCCACACTCTGTCCAAATGCAAAGCAGAGCGCTGCTGGTATTAAGAAAATGGCCAGCATCTGAACCATATTGCTGAGTGCAGTGGGGTTTTCGAATGGATGAGATGAGTTAGAGCCAAAGAAACCGCCACCGTTGGTGCCGATCAGTTTTATGGCCTCTTGTGAGGCAACCGGTCCCATAGGCAGTAACTGGGTGCTTCCCTCAAGCGTGTGGACTGTTAGGTAGCCGTGCAGGTTTTGCAGTACGCCTTGGCTGACAAAAAATAACGCAACAATGATAGAGATTGGCAGCAGCACATAAACAGTGATGCGGAATATATCAACCCAAGCATTGCCTAGCGTTGTCGCTGAATGACGCGCGAAACCACGGATAAGGGCAAATACAACGGCAATCCCTGTCGCAGCGGAAAGAAAGTTTTGTACGCTTAAACCGGCCATTTGGCTAAAGTAGCTGAGTGTGTTTTCGCCGCTGTATGCTTGCCAGTTAGTGTTGGTGACGAAGCTCACGGCGGTATTCAGCGCTAGGTCCCAAGAGAGCCCTTGCATGTGCTGTGGATTCAGTGGTAGTACGCCTTGTGTCATCAACAGAATAAACAGAACGAATAGGCCGAGCAGGTTAAACGCCATGACGGCTAACAGATACTGTAACCACGTCATTTCTTGCGGAAGGATCCCGCAGCAGCGCCATAGGCCATTTTCGAAACGGCGCATCGCAACAAAAGGTTCGCCATCAATCAAACGCGCTAACAGGCGTCCCAAAGGCAGCGCCAAGGCAAAAAGCACCACAAGAAACACGGCGATGAGCAGAAACGCAGAAGCAGCCATTAGAACTCCTCCGCGTTAAACAGTGCGTAGATTAGATAGGCCAGCAGCAATACAACGAGTATGGCGCAGGCGATCACCCCGATATTCATACAACCTCTCCCAAGGCATTTTTGATACTGCTTAGCCTAGATAATCAAGTAAATAAATAACGTAAAAAGGGCGGGGCGGGGTGTAAAAAAAGTATAAAAATGATGAAAAAACAGTCTGTATCTGGGCGTTTTGCAAGCGCACTGTAATCAGAAAAAATGAGTGGAATGCTTTTCGCAAATTTCACGATAGTCAGTGGAACGCCTTTTTTCCGCGCATTATGGTGACGTCAGCCCGTTTGAGACCTAAAGGAGATAAGTCATGCTGGCGGTTTATCAGATACATACTTTTTTATATGCGTTACTACAGCAGGCGCAAATTGCGCTTCAACAGCAGGAAATTCAGAAATTTATTTGTACCTCATCTCATTCTACAGCCCAGCAGTTGATGTTAGACAGAGCGCCTACGCCGCAATTGCTTTCGGCATTACTGTTTAATCGCCAGATGAATCGGCTGAAAGCCAATGAAAGTGAGCAAGCGGCGCTGGTTTGGAAAACGCTATGCTTGCCATTAAGGCAGTTTCCAAGTTCAGGCCGACTTTTACTTAATGAAAAAACCAATGAGCCTGAGCTGAAAAGAAGGTTAACGCATTTAGCTGTGGGGTTAGGGGGAGCAGAGCTTAGGGTATTAAGAGGCTTTTCATGGTTGGTTCTGTATTTATTTAATGGGTATGAAGTGTGCCTGTTGTGCTTGATAGAATCGTCACTGTTCAGCGAAGAAGTGCTGGATGCCTATTTTTCTCAGTTTTTGTTAATTTAATGTATCCATAAAATAACTAATGTTAAGTTAATATTTAACCATGTGGTAACAAAATTACACGAGGTAACAATGAAGGCGAAAAAAACATCAAATATAGTGGTCGGATGAGTAGTAAACTTTCAGCGATTGAGGTAATATTTTGTTCAGATTACAGGCTAGCCTGTTTACGAAACATTTTAATTTATAACGTTCGCTGCTTTTGTTTGCTTCACCTTCCTTCAGGGAAACAGCTACGTTTTAAGGAGGAGTATATGTACCAACAGTATTCATTATCTCGAATTCTCCTGCGTCGTTGTGGAGTGGTTATTGCCGGTGTTTTGGCTCTTCCGGTCATGTTATTCCGTAGCGATCGCGCACGTTTTTACAGCTACCTACACCGTGTCTGGTCAAAAACCAGCGACAAACCAGTCTGGCTGGCGCAGTCTGAGCAGGTAACGGCTGATTTTTATTAATTACAGCTAGGTCAGCTTCTAACGTGAAAAAACCACCTCATCGTAGGTGGTTTTTTGTTATCTGGGATCGACAAAAGACTTTCTCTGTTTGGTTTAGCGTTGATTGTTCATATCCCTACTTTTCCTTGGTGTAATTCATCTCTGCTAGCGCCTACACTGAAAGAGCACAATCCATAAAACATTGATAACAGAGGTGCGCGATGTCAGAAAAAATTCCAGTAGGTGTGAGCGCCTGTTTACTCGGTGAGAATGTTCGCTTCGATGGTGGGCATAAACGCCTGCCTTTTGCGGTTGATGAACTTGCGCCGTTTGTACGCTTCGAAGCGATCTGCCCTGAGATGGCAATAGGTTTACCTTCGCCAAGACCCACTCTGCGTTTGATTAAACAGGGAGAGGATGTGGCTTTGGTCAACAGCCGTGATGGGGAAGGGGATGTGACGCAGAAAATGCGTGAGTTTTCAAAGCAGAAAGTGGCCAGCCTTGAGCATCTGTGTGGATATATCGTGTGTGCTAAATCACCAAGCTGTGGCATGGAGCGAGTTAAGGTTTACACCGAGCACGATGCGCGTAAAAGCGGGGTGGGGATCTTTACGCAGCAATTGATGGAACGGCTGCCGTGGCTACCGGTGGAAGAGGATGGGCGACTCTACGATCCCGATTTGCGTGAGAATTTTGTCGAGCGTATTTATGCCCTGCATGAGTTCAACCAGCTTTGGCAACAAGGGCTAACGCGCGGGGCTCTGGTTGCCTTCCACAGCCGTTATAAACTCTCGTTGCTGGCGCATTCACAGCCTGAATATCGTGAGCTGGGGCGTTTTGTTGCAGCCATGGAGCAGTGGGCGTCTTTAGACGAATATGCGTATGAATACCGTAACCGCTTTATGGCGTTGCTGAAGCACAAAGCTTCGCGCCGCAACCATACCAACGTTTTACAACACGTTCAGGGTTACTTCCGTCGCCAGCTTACCAGCAGCCAGCGACAGGAGCTGGCTGATTTAATCCTGCGTTATCGTCAAGGTACTCAGCCCTTATTAGCGCCGATTACGCTTCTGCGTCACTATCTGAATGAATATCCTGACAGCTACCTTGCGGGGCAGCGTTATTTTGATCCGTATCCTGAAGTGCTGCGTCTGCGTTACGGGCATTAGGCTTATCTCAATGCTGCACGGATTATTTTGGATACACACCGGCAAGGAAACGTAATGACTACCACACATGTTGTCTGGTTTCGTAATGATTTGAGGATAACCGATAACCGAGCTCTGCATGCGGCCTGCCAAAATCCGCAGGCTAAGGTGATTGCCGTGTATATCGCAACGCCTGAACAGTGGAAGCAGCATGATATGGCGCCGCGTCAGGCGGCGTTTATTCATCAGAATCTGCAGTGTTTGGTACATGCGCTCGCAGGGAAAAATATTCCGCTGTTTTATCATCAGTCTACTGACTTCACCGCCAGCGCTAAATGGTTGGTCGATTTCTGCCAAAAAAACGAAGCGACCGATCTATTTTACAACCGCCAGTATGAGCTTAATGAGCGGCGTCGCGATGATGCAGTGGCTGAGCTGTTAGCAGGAACCTGTGGGATTCACTCATTTGATGATGCTTTATTACTTCCGCCGGGTAGCGTTGTGACCGGTAGCGGAGAGATGTACAAAGTATTTACTCCCTTTCGTAACGCTTTTTTGCAACGTTTGACTCATTCGGATATGCGATCTTTACCTGCGCCGAAAACAAGAGATCAAGCCTGTGAAATGAGTGAAATCAAGCCGTTTGATTATCCCCAGCAGGACCTAGATTCTGTGCTATTTCCAACTGGGGAAGAGGCGGCGTTACAGCGACTGCGTGTTTTTTGTCGCGAGCATGTTCAAGATTACGCCCAGCAGCGAGATATTCCGGCTGTTGATGGAACCAGTGTTCTTTCCCCCTATCTAGCCGTTGGTGTTTTGTCACCGCGTCAGTGCTTGAATCGTTTGTTAGCCGAGTGCCCAGATACGTTGGAAGATAGAGAGAGCGGTGCTTTTGTTTGGCTCAATGAATTGGTTTGGCGAGAGTTTTATCGTCATTTATTGGTTGCTTATCCAAAGTTGTGCCGTCATAAGCCGTTTATCGCGTGGACCGATCATGTCCGTTGGGGCGGTGATATTGAACACTTGACGGCGTGGCAACAGGGAAAAACGGGTTATCCGATTGTGGATGCCGCCATGCGGCAATTGAATCATACCGGCTGGATGCATAACCGTCTGCGCATGATTGTGGCCAGTTTTTTGGTTAAGGATCTGTTGATTAATTGGCGAGCTGGTGAGTGTTATTTTATGTCGCAGTTGATAGACGGCGATCTGGCGGCCAACAATGGTGGATGGCAATGGGCCGCTTCGTCGGGAACGGATGCCGCACCTTATTTTCGCATTTTTAACCCCACGACTCAGGGGGAGCGCTTTGATAAAAAAGGCGATTTCATCCGTCGCTGGATCCCTGAGTTAGCGGATGTGCCAGACAGTGATATCCATCACCCGCATCAATGGGCGATGAAACAATGCCGCGTGTTAGACTACCCTCAACCGCTGGTGGATCACGCTCTGGCGCGTAAGCAGACTCTTCAGGCTTTTGAGGACGCTAAGCGGCGCGCAGGCTGATATTTCCAGCTTCACTGCAAGGAGCATATACCACATGCGAAAGACACTGATAGCGGTGTTGCTAGCGGGTTATTCCGCATTTACCTGGGCTGGTTTTGACGTTGTCGCCTTGGGAACTCAAGGGGGAGCGTCTGGCGATAACTTAACGTCTTACCTTATTCGCACTGATGGCGATGCGCGTTATATTGCATTGGACGCAGGCAGCGTGCTCACTGGCATTGCTAAGGGCGTTGAGAAAGGCAGTTTCCCTGATGTCACGGCGGAAAAAGCGGCTCCGCTCACTCCGCAGGGCTACGTTTTCCGTGAGCAGATTAATGCTTATTTCATAAGCCATCCGCATCTCGATCATGTGTCTGGTTTAGTTCTTGGCTCCCCAGATGACAAGAAAAAAACGGTTTATAGCTTAGCCGATAGTGCCAATACGCTGCATAACCACTATTTTAACTGGAAAAGTTGGCCAAACTTTAGTGATTCGGGCAACGGTGAGCGATTAGGAACCTATCGTATTAATGCACCGCGTGTGGGGCAGATATTTACGCTAGGGACTACGTCGATGCGGGGCGTCATCTATCCGCTAAGCCATGATGGAACCGTATCATCGATGCTGCTCATTCATTCACCTCGTGGTGAATCGTTCGCTTATTTTGGTGATACCGGTGCGGATGCTCAGGAGAAGTCTAAAAACCTTGATGCTGTTTGGCGGGTTTTAGGACCACGGATTCAGCAAAAATCCCTCAAGGGCATGATTATCGAAACCTCTTACGATAATCAGCAGCCTGACAACAAACTCTTTGGGCATTTAACGCCTAAGCTGCTGCTTTCTGAGCTGACGAATCTTGAGAAATACAGCGGTGGAGAAGGTGCACTCAAAGGTTTTCCCGTCGTGGTTAGCCATATAAAATCCACGATGGTGGCGGGGAGAGATCCACAGGCGCTGATTCAACAACAGCTGAGCGAAGGAAATTCGCTCGGGGTTAATTTTATCTTTATGCAACAAGGCGATAAAGCTGAGTTCTAATTCTTTAATCAAATATTCGTGAATAGACGTTATGAACAATATTGAACTGGAAAAATTGCTCGATCGGCATCTGAGCGCCAATGAGTTCCGTGATTATGCACCTAACGGTTTACAGGTTGAGGGCCGTCAGGAGATCAAGAAAGTGGTCACCGGAGTAACGGCCTGTCAGGCGTTGCTAGATGCGGCCGTTGCGGAACAGGCCGATGCCATTTTAGTGCATCACGGTTATTTCTGGAAAAATGATGCCCCAACGGTGCGCGGTATGCGCCGTCATCGTTTGAAAACGCTGTTAATCAACGATATCAATCTGTATGGCTATCATCTGCCGTTGGATGCACATCCGGAGCTGGGAAATAACGCTCAGCTGGCGCGGGTGATGAAAATCAAACCGCTAGGCTTGATCGATCCGTTGCTGCCCTATGGCGAATTTGAACAACCAATGAGCGCTGGTGAAGTCATTGGTCGCTTGGAGCGTAAGCTCCAGCACAGCGTATTGCACAGCGGTGATAATGCTCCGCAGGAGATCCGTCGCGTTGCTTGGTGTACCGGTGGGGGGCAGAGCTATATCGAACAGGCGGCTGAGTTTGGCGTAGATGCCTTTATCAGCGGTGAGGTTTCAGAGAAAACCATTCATATTGCGCGTGAAATGGGGCTGCATTTCTTTGCGGCAGGTCATCATGCGACCGAGCGTGGCGGAATTCGTGCATTAGGTGAGTGGTTAGCGACCGAACATGGGCTAGACGTGAAGTTTATCGATATTCCTAACCCCGCGTAAATCGGCGGGAGGATGCTCCGTTGCTGCTGACGCCCATGAGCAGCAACGGAGACGATTTTAGTTCTTTTTAACGAACTCAGATTTCAGCTTCATTTGACCGAAACCATCGATTTTGCAATCGATGTTATGGTCACCTTCAACCAAACGGATGTTCTTCACTTTGGTGCCGATTTTCAGCATAGAAGAACTGCCTTTCACTTTTAGATCTTTGATAACGGTGACGGAGTCGCCATCAACCAGCAGGTTGCCGTTAGCATCCTTTACGACAAGCTCATCGCTTTCCTCTGCGGGAGCGCTGTCATTCCACTCATAGGCACACTCAGGGCAGATGTACATATCGTTGTCCTGGTAGGTGTATTCAGAGTTGCACTTCGGGCAGCTTGGTAATTGCATGATAATGTCGCCTTAAACAAAAATTAAAAAATGCAGCACTGCTATCGTGATGATTGATCCCCAAACTTATTGGCGTTTCTTAAGCCACGTAGGGAGCTAGCAGGAGGTCCGCAGGGCGGATCTGCAAAGCGCGCGATCATACAACTTTTGACCAGTATCGAAAATGATTTATGTTAAAAAGATCGCGATTAGGTGCTTTCTTATAACGTAAATATAGCATCCTGCGCAGTTTATGGTCGCTATTCGGTAATTTTGCCTAGTGCTTGTAAAAATGCATGAGCGATGGGGGACTGGTGCTCCCGATGATAAAGCGCGTAGAGATCTGCGGGAATTTGCTGATTAAGCGGCATAAACTTGACGCCTGGCCAGTGAATCAGTGAGCAGGTTTCGGGCAGCAAAGCGATGCCAAGTCCTGCGCTGACCAAGGCCAGTACTGTCTGCGGTTCCATCGCCTGCTGAGCGATCAGCGGGTAGAACCCTGCTTGCACGCAATAATCGTAAAGTTGCTGGGCAAAATCGCTGTGACTGAACGAAAGGGAAATAAAAGGGCGCTCGGCGAGTTGCATCAGATCGAGGCTTTCAAACTGGCATAACGGATCGTGTTCTAGCAGAGCCACCATCACCGATTCACGAGAGATATGTTGATAGCTGATGTTCGGCGTCGATTGAATCGCTACGTTGCGATTGATGCCAATATCGATCGTGTACTGCATGATTTGTTCAATTTGGCGCTGTTGTGGAAGTTCGTGCAGCGTCCATGTCGCGTGTGGGTAGTCAACGCGGAATGCTTTCAAGGCGGGCAGTAGCGCTCCCCACAGTGCGGTGCCGATAATGCCGATGTTTAAATGCTGGTTTTCATTTCGTCCTATCTGGCGGACATAGTTTAGTGAGGTTTCGGTAGCACTCAGAATGCGATCGACCTCGGTTTTAAGCACCCGTCCTGCATGGGTTAATGCGACTTTTCTGCTGTTGCGCTCAAGGAGTTTGATCTCAAGAATATCCTCTAACTCTTTGATCTGAGTACTGAGCGGCGGCTGAGATATATTGAGCTGTGCGGCTGCGCGACCAAAATGCAGTTCATCGGCGAGCACTTGAAAATAACGCAGCATCCGCAGGCTGATGCGGCCATTGCTATGCACGTTACTGGCAAGCTGAGCGATTGGGGTATTGGGCATCACGAGCCTGAGTAGATAAAAGGAGGATAGCCGCATAATGCAGATAGCGGCAAAGGGAGTCAATCTGCAAGCCAATAATACCTCCCCTCGATGTTAAGGGGAGGCTAGATCTTAATGTTATAGGCTACCGCTGGCAGATTCTATCGCCTTAGTCTGAGCGATTTTTTCTGCTCGGCTGCATGCCATCGCGGCGAGTAGCGCTATGAGCAGCAGTGCATAAGAGATTGCCGCAGTGCCCAGTGCCCAATGAAGTCCGTGGTAAGAATTCATTAGTGAAGATACGGTTGCAAATAACAATGTGCCCACGGTACCGCAGGTCAGTAGCGCAGAGATCAGCGTTGGTGGACTCTGACGAACCTGAAGAGAACCATAGCTCATTAGCCCTGAGAAAAGCCCCGAGTTAAAGAAGCCAAACACACCACATGCCACCATAATCAATTGGGTATTTGCGCTGGTCGTGATGACTAAAATTGATGCCATGCCAACAACCGTACACGCTAGCAGGAAAGTGCGTAGCTTCATGAGCTTGACCGTGAACTGATTCACAAACAGTCCTGTTGCTTTCGCCCACCAGTAACATGCAGTAAACAATGCTGCGTCTTGTTGTGTCATGTGGAAGCGATCTTGCAGGTAGGTTGGTGTCCACATGGTGAAAATCGGCTCAGCCAATAAGAAAGCAAAGAGCGCAAAACATAATAAATAGACGGCAGGTCCCCATGATTCGGCAGTCGCTTTCGTGTGCTGATTCGAGGTTTCTACTGGGGCTTCAGTGGTTGGGAAACGACTGCGCAGGGTGATGGATAACATCAGTGCACCAATCGCGCCCATAATGGCATACATGGCTAACCAGTTTGCGCCGAGCTTAAACACCCATGCTAAAACGATGGAGAGCGTCGCGCCTGCTAAACTGAAGAAAAAATCAGTAAAAATCAGGCTGGAGGAGCGTTTCTTTTCTTCGGGATTGATGCGTACAACCAGATAGCTACCGATGGTCATAAACACACCACCGCACGCCCCGATAAGCGTGACTGCAACGCTGAAGACGGTCAGCGTTGGGCTTATGAATAACAATATGCTGACAAGAATGGTGATAACCGACGCCACGATGAGCGGTTTTTGCAGTCCCCATTTCTTCATCAGAATGCCGCCAAGCATAATTGGCAGGAACATCCCGAGATTCATCAGAGTAAATACTTGGCCAATGAAACTGTAGTCTTTATGAAATGCGTCGCACAGTGGGCCTAGTACGATGCCGAGCGTCGAAACCAGCGCACCGACAAAGTAGTAACTGAGGTAAGAAATCGCGTTCATATTCACGCGAGAGAAAGATGACTCTGTCATAGCGAAACTCCACATAGAGAGCAAATGATACGGGCTTATGCTGTAACATTTTCGTTGAAGCTCGATTTACGGTGAATGGTAGGGATGGGCCATAGCCGCTTTAGCCGCCAGAACGCCTAACCCTATGCCAATCACCGTGTCTCTCGATCTCTTAAACGAGGGTATTACGCTTATACTGCCCGCTATTTATCTGTATTAATTAGCGTAACTCGCGACGAAAGTACCGATCAGGCGAACAAAATCGTCTGTCACCATCGCCGCGCATTTCAGCGTTTGTTCATGAGATAGCTCGACGTCGCTGAGGCCTTCAGCCATATTGGTGATGGCGGAAACGGCCAGCACTTTCAGTCCACAATGGCGAGCGGCAATTACTTCCGGTACCACTGACATTCCAACCACGTCGCCGCCAATCATCTGCATCATGCGGATTTCAGCGGCGGTTTCGAAGTTAGGTCCTGGATAGGAAACAAATACGCCTTCGTGAAGTTTGAGATCCAAGGAAGACGCCGTCTGGTGTAGACGACCGCGTAGCTCAGCGTCATACGCATTGGCTAGGCTGAAGAACCGCGGGCCAAAGCGTTCATCGTTTGGCCCCACCAGCGGTGTGGATGGCATCGTGTTAATGTGATCGTTCAGTGCGACCAAGCTGCCCGCTGGAATTCCCGTGTTCAATGAACCCGCAGCGTTAGTGCAGAACAGAAACTCGCAGCCTAAGAGTTTAAAGGTGCGAACCGCTGGGGTCATGATGCCCATGCCTTTGCCTTCGTAAAAATGGCCGCGTCCTTTCATACAAACTACGTCTACGCCGTTGATAGAGCCTAAAACGAGTTCACCAGCATGGCCGACGACGGTGCTCACCGGAAAACCGGGCAGGTCTTGATACGAAATGGCGGTTTTGTTGTCGAGCTGGTCGGCAAATACGCCTAAGCCGGAGCCGAGGATCAGTGCGATACGTGGCTGAAAGTTCGGCTTGGCTGCGCGGATGATTTCGGCGGCGTGAAAGGGAAAATTGTCACAATGAGAGAAAGACATAATCGACTCCAAGAGGAAAGGTATGCCCGCATTGTGTGTATGGCTTCGATTGGCAATCCAATTTTAAAAATGCTTTGATTGATATGAAAATCGTATTGATCGCAATTTAGCGTAATTTATATTTCAGATTCAGAGGATTGTGAGTGCGGGCGGTATGAAGCAAAGTTTTTTGTTGCCAAATCAAATTGCTGTTCTGTGATCTGAATCTCACTGGCTCACTCATTGACGACAGTGCTGTCTTTGCGCATAAGTTAACGTAGTCGTTGATAATTTGGGGTTACGTCCATAGGGAGGCTGTCTTGCAAAAAGCACGGTGTTATCTGTTAGGTGAACGCGCGGCGGTGTTAGAACTTGAGCCACCATTATCGTTAGAAAGCCAGAAGCGTATTTGGTCATTAGCAACTCGGCTGCGTGAATATCCCAACGTGTCAGAAGTGATTCCCGGAATGAACAATATTACGCTGCTGCTCTCTGTGCCGGAGACTGAGCCTGTTGAGGTTTTAGATAAACTGCAACAGTGGTGGGAAGAGAGCGAGTCCGTACAGCCAGAAGTGCGTCATATTGATATTCCAGTCATCTATGGCGGCGCAGAAGGGCCTGATTTGGAAGAGGTCGCGCTGTTTCACGGACTCACCGAGCGCCAAGTGGTTGAGCTACATAGCAGTGCAGAATATGTGGTGTATTTCCTCGGATTTCAGCCCGGCTTTGGCTACCTTGGCGGTTTGCCTGAAGCCTTACACACCGCGAGAAGAGCGGTGCCGCGAGTGAAGGTTCCGCAGGGATCGGTGGGTATCGGCGGTAGCCATACTGGCGTTTATCCTCTGGCCTCGCCGGGGGGATGGCAGATTATCGGCAATACGCCACTGGCGTTATTTGATCCCCATGCATCACCTTCGACGTTATTACGTCCCGGCGATAGCGTGCGCTTTGTCCCGCAAAAGGAGGGAGTATGCTGAACATTATTCGCGCTGGATTACAAACAACGGTGCAGGATCAGGGGCGTAACGGTTTACGTGGGCAGGGCGTTAGCTTGGGTGGCGCGCTTGATGCTCCTGCGCTATACGCCGCTAACTTATTGGTGGGAAATAGAGGCACTGATGCGGGGCTTGAAGTCACTCTCGGCGAGTGCACGGTAGAATTCACCCGTGATGGTTGGATGGCGTTAACAGGGGCAGGATGCGACGCGTATTTGGATAAACAGCGTATATGGACGGGATGGAACTACCCGGTTCGCGCGGGGCAGCGTTTAGTCTTGCATCGCCCGAAGCGTGGAATGCGCAGCTATCTTGCGGTGAGTGGCGGTATTGATGTGCCCAAGGTGCTCGGTTCGCGGAGTACCGATCTGACCGGTGGTTTTGGTGGCTTAGACGGGCGAAAGCTGAAAGATGGCGATGTTTTGCCGCTTGGCGAGGTACGGCATGTTCCGCAAAAATCGCAGGGTATTAAACAATTGCTGTTCAATAACTATATCCGCGTGCTGCCTGGTCCTGAATATCAAGAGTTTAGTCCAGAAGAGCAGGAGTTTTTCTGGCGTACGCCGTGGCACCTTAGTCCTCAGAGTAACCGCATGGGGTATCGCTTAAACGGCCATTCGCTCAGGCGTAATAGTTCACGTGAAATGTTTGCGCATGGGCTGTTACCGGGTGTGATTCAGGTTCCACACGGTGGCCAGCCGATAGTATTAATGGCCGATGCCCAGACAACCGGTGGTTATCCGCGTATTGCCTGCGTGATCGAGGCAGATCTCTATCATCTCGCCCAAATCCGTTTGGGAGAACCGATCCATTTCATTCGCTGTACGCTGGCCGAAGCACAGCAGGCCTATAAAGAGCAAAAAATCTATCTGCGTCAGCTTGAGAGAGGATTGCAGGGTGATTGATCTCAATGCTGATTTGGGGGAAGGCGGTGCCAACGATTACGCTCTGTTAACGTTGGTGAGCTCAGCAAATATCGCCTGTGGATATCATGCTGGCGATGATGCCACTATGCATCAATCCGTACTCTGGGCTAAAGAGTTGGGTGTCGCGGTGGGGGCGCATCCGAGTTTTCTCGATCGGGCTAACTTTGGTCGGCGTCGGCAGACGTTGTCCCCAGACGAGGTCTATCAACTGGTGACGGAGCAACTGCACGCGCTAAACCGCCATTGCCTTGCGCTAGAGGTTCGGTTACGGCACGTCAAGCCGCATGGCATGCTTTATAATCAGGCGGCTGTCGAACCTCAACTGGCTTACGCGATTGCCCACGCAGTGTTTGATTTTGATCCTGCTTTGCGTTTGGTTGGGTTAGCGGGCAGTGAGATGATCCGCGCCGGAAAGTTATTGGGGCTGACCACGTGGCAGGAAGTTTTTGCCGATCGTAACTATCAAGCCGATGGCACTTTGGTACCGCGTAGCCAGCCTGATGCGCTGATTACTGACGATCAGCAGGCGTTACGCCATACTTTGATGATGGTGCAGCACAATCAGGTTATGACGCCGCAAGGTGATAGAGTACCAGTGCAGGCGGATACGGTTTGTTTACACGGTGATAGCGTGCATGCTCTTGCTTTCGCTCAGTTACTTCGCCAGCATTTCTTGCTGCAGGGTATCGAGGTGGGGGCAGGCTGAAGTTTTGACTCCGTAACCAATCGCGCTATTCTGGCAACATGTTGTCGTCTGGTGTAAGAGAGTGGAGCCATGCCTGAAGGGCCAGAAATTCGTCGTGCGGCGGACAAGTTAACGGATGCCGTGGTGGGTAAACCGTTAACCGAAGTGTGGTTCGCATTTCCTCAGTTAAAACATTATCAGCCTCAGTTGATTGGCGAAAAAATCGAAGATATCGAAACGCGGGGTAAAGCGCTGCTGACGCACTTTTCTAATGGTTTAACCATGTATAGTCACAATCAACTGTACGGCGTATGGAAAATTGTTGCTGCTGGAGAAACGCCGAATACGAAGCGCGATCTGCGTGTACGCCTTGAAACTGAGGATCAAGCGATCCTGCTTTATAGCGCCTCTGATATCACCATTGCGCCACGAGAGGAGATTGCTCAGCATCCGTTTTTACAACGCGTTGGGCCCGATGTTCTTGATTTACGCCTGACGGCTGAACAGGTAAAAGAGCGTTTGATGCTGCCGGCATTTCGTCGTCGTCAGTTTGGTGGGTTATTGCTGGATCAGCGCTTCTTGGCGGGGCTAGGTAACTATCTACGCGTTGAGATTTTATGGGATGCCGAATTAGCGCCGACCCATAATGCTCAATCATTGCGTCCTGAACAGTTGGAGCATTTGTCTCATGCTTTGCTGGATATTCCACGTCTTTCTTATAACACGCGTGGAACCATGGATGATGATGTACATCATGGCGCACTTTTTCAGTTCAAGGTGTTTCACCGCGCCGGTGAACCTTGTTTGCGCTGCGGGCAGATGATTGAAAAAACAATGATATCTTCGCGGCCATTTTATTGGTGCCCGAATTGTCAGCGTTAGAATTGATATAAAAAATAACCCCACCGAACAGTAAAATGCGGTGGGGTTATGGCGTATCGATTTCTTAAATTACTTCTTCAGTTTAGACTCAAACGTACGTTTGTCATAACCGGTATACAGCTGGCGAGGACGAGCAATTTTGATGCCGTCGTCGTGCATTTCGTTCCAGTGAGCGATCCAGCCTACGGTACGAGCCATGGCGAAGATGACGGTAAACATGGAAGACGGAATACCCATCGCTTTCAAGATAATACCTGAGTAGAAGTCTACGTTTGGATACAGTTTCTTCTCAATGAAGTACGGGTCGTTCAGCGCGATGTGCTCCAGCTCCATGGCCACTTCCAGCAGGTCATCTTGCAGATTCAGCTCTTTCAACACTTCATGACAGGTTTCACGCATCACGGTAGCGCGTGGGTCATAGTTTTTATAAACACGATGACCAAAGCCCATCAGGCGGAAAGAATCGTTCTTGTCTTTAGCTCGGCGCACAAATTCTGGGATGTGATCGACTGAGCTGATCTCTTCCAGCATTTTCAACGCGGCTTCGTTGGCTCCGCCGTGCGCTGGTCCCCAAAGAGATGCGATACCGGCTGCGATACAGGCAAATGGGTTTGCGCCAGAAGAACCGGCGGTACGCACGGTGGAGGTCGATGCGTTCTGCTCATGGTCGGCGTGCAGGATTAAAATGCGATCCATGGCGCGTTCCAGAACTGGATTCACTACATACTCTTCACACGGCGTTGAGAACATCATATTCAGGAAGTTGCCGGAATAGGAGAGGTTATTTTTTGGATAAACAAACGGTTGGCCGAGTGAATACTTGTAGCACATCGCCGCCAACGTCGGCATTTTTGATAACAGGCGATACGCTGCGATTTCACGATGACGCTCGTTGTTAACGTCCAGAGAGTCGTGATAGAACGCTGCTAAAGAGGCGGTGACGCCGCACATTACCGCCATTGGGTGAGAGTCGCGACGGAAACCGTGGAACAGACGAGTAATCTGCTCATGGATCATGGTGTGGCGCGTAACGGTGGTTTTGAACGTTTCATACTCTTCCGGTGTTGGCGCTTCGCCATACAGCAGAATGTAACAAACTTCGAGGTAGTTGGAGTTTTTAGCCAACTCGTCGATAGGGAAGCCGCGGTGCAGCAAAATGCCTTCATCACCGTCGATATAGGTGATTTTTGATTCGCAAGAGGCCGTGGATGTAAATCCTGGGTCAAACGTGAAGTAGCCTTTTGAGCCCAAACTGCGAATATCAATCTCTTCGCCGCCCAATGTGCCGGAAAGCACATCAAGTTCAATCGTTTCAGAACCGTTTAGCGTTAGCGTCGCTTTCTTGTTAGCCATTACAGTCTCCTTAGCGCCTCTAGATTTAAGAACCATTAACGACCGACTCACCGATATTGGGTACCAGCCTCCCTGTTAGCGGTTCTTCGCGCCCTGCTGACCACCGTCGATTTTCGTGGGGGTCTTAAATTATAGGGTACAGAGTGCAATTTATCCTGCTAACGGCCAGTTCGTCGTTCGACTGCTACACGCTCGTCGATGTTTAGAATGTTAACGATTCGTTGGTATTCTTTATAACATAATTAATTATTGCCTACGTTAAACCTATGGGTATTCACATATCCCACTGTTGCATAACTTTGCGCTGGGGGAAAGAGTTTGCTCATCAATAGTACAACGTAGGTCTATTCGCCACTCTGTTGTAACGGAAATGTTGATTCCTTGTCAAATCATGTAATTAATTTTGTCGTATTTGTTAATTTCGTGACTCGTATCACTGTTTCGGTCAAATGTCTTTATTCAGGTTGTATTCGAATTGTAATCAAATTGTGATGCTTCTATACTGCCGCCAGGTCTCCGGGACTTTCTGTTTTTCTAGGGTTGTACCCTCTAAGAAACTGCCCTGAAGTAGGAGCACCCAGCGTGAATATGGAGCGCGCCGTTTTAGCACAGTGGAAGCTGTTGGCGTGTAACGTAAAGGATTTTATACCCAAACTTATTGGGGTTGCGCAAAGGCAGCAAGCGAGAGAATCTCAGTAAACCTACCTATAGGTGCAACTGGGGAACGAACGCGGCTAACGTTGAAGCAATGCCAAGTAGGAAGGGGATGCGCTGCTTGACCCCGCCCAGGCCCGGAGGAAGGAAAATAATAAGAGCTGTGTGGGCGCTATAATGATAAAAAATGTCAAAAAACAAAGACCTGTCAATCTGGATCTGCAAACGATCCGATTTCCCGTTACTGCGATAGCCTCCATATTACACCGCGCTTCAGGTGTGATTACCTTTGTTTCCATCGGTATCCTGCTTTGGCTACTGGGCCTTTCTCTTGCTTCTCCTGAAGGGTTTGCTCAAGCCGCAGCGGTCATGGATAGCTTCATCGTTAAATTCATTGTGTGGGGGATCCTCACCGCATTGGCGTACCACATCTGTGGTGGTATTCGTCACATGCTGATGGATTTTGGCTATATCGAAGAGAGTTTCGCCGCAGGTAGTCGCACAGCTTACATTTCATTTGCGATCACCGTCGTACTTTCTATTTTAGCTGGAGTCCTCGTATGGTAACCCCAAACTCAAAAAGCAGTGCATCTGCCTTAGGGCGTAATGGTGTTCATGATTGGTTACTGCTACGTGCGGCGGCCATCGTTATTACGTTATATGTCCTCTATATCCTCGGTTTTATCTTTACCGCAGACTCTCTCACGTATGAAATCTGGCGCGGATTTTTCGCCTCAAACATCACTAAAGTCTTTACCGTGCTCACGTTGGTATCAATTTTGGCTCACGCCTGGATTGGTATGTGGCAAGTGTTAACGGATTACATTAAACCGCTGGCATTACGGCTGATTTTGCAGCTGGTTATCGTTGTCGCGTTAGTGGTTTATTTGGTTTATGGAACATTAGTTGTGTGGGGTGCCTAACATGAGTCAGTCAGTTAGTGGTCTTGAAGTCAGAGAATTTGATGCAGTTGTTATCGGTGCGGGTGGCGCAGGTATGCGCGCAGCACTGCAAATTTCCCAAATGGGGCTGTCTTGTGCTCTGTTATCTAAGGTATTCCCAACCCGTTCTCATACCGTTTCCGCTCAGGGTGGTATCACGGTTGCGCTAGGTAATACTCATGAAGATAACTGGGAATGGCACATGTATGACACGGTGAAAGGTTCCGACTATATCGGGGACCAAGACGCCATTGAATATATGTGTAAAACCGGCCCGGAAGCGATTTTGGAACTGGAGCACATGGGGCTGCCGTTCTCTCGTTTGGACGATGGTCGTATTTATCAGCGCCCGTTTGGCGGCCAGTCGAAAAATTTCGGCGGTGAGCAGGCGGCGCGTACGGCTGCCGCCGCTGACCGTACAGGTCACGCGCTGTTACATACTTTGTATCAGCAAAACCTGAAAAACCACACCACTATCTTCTCTGAATGGTATGCGTTGGATCTGGTGAAAAACCAAGACGGCGCGGTTGTAGGCACCACCGCCATCTGTATCGAGACGGGCGAAGTCGTTTATTTCAAAGCCAAAGCGACCATTTTGGCTACCGGTGGCGCAGGTCGTATTTATCAGTCAACGACCAATGCGCACATTAATACCGGTGACGGCGTCGGTATGGCGTTGCGTGCGGGTGTACCGGTTCAGGACATGGAAATGTGGCAGTTCCACCCAACCGGTATTGCCGGTGCAGGGGTTCTGGTCACAGAGGGATGCCGTGGTGAAGGCGGTTATCTGCTGAACAAACACGGTGAGCGTTTCATGGAGCGCTATGCGCCAAACGCGAAAGACCTCGCGGGCCGTGACGTGGTTGCGCGTTCCATCATGATTGAGATTCGTGAAGGGCGTGGCTGTGATGGCCCTTGGGGTCCACACGCCAAACTGAAGCTGGATCACTTAGGTAAAGATGTGCTTGAAGCGCGTCTGCCGGGGATCTTAGAACTGTCTCGTACCTTTGCTCATGTCGATCCGGTGAAAGAGCCGATCCCAGTGATCCC
Source organism: Hafnia sp. HMSC23F03 (assembly GCF_001816025.1). Classification (NCBI taxonomy): domain Bacteria; kingdom Pseudomonadati; phylum Pseudomonadota; class Gammaproteobacteria; order Enterobacterales; family Hafniaceae; genus Hafnia; species Hafnia sp. HMSC23F03. Next base: position 71,692 of record NZ_KV824231.1, on the reverse strand, counting down.
AACCTGTCACTACATGATGGGCGGGATCCCGACCAAAGTGACCGGTCAGGCGTTGACGGTCAATGAGAAGGGCGAAGACGTTGTTATTCCGGGGCTGTTTGCCGTTGGCGAAATTGCCTGCGTATCGGTTCACGGCGCTAACCGTTTAGGCGGTAACTCGCTGCTCGATTTGGTGGTGTTCGGTCGCTCAGCGGGTCTACACCTGCAAGAGTGTTTGATGGAGCAAGGCCCAAGCCGCGATGCTAGCGAATCGGATATTGAAGCTTCTCTGGAACGTATGAACCGTTGGAACAACACCCGCAGCGGTGAAGATCCGGTACAAATCCGTAAAGACCTGCAATCCTGCATGCAGCACAACTTCTCGGTATTCCGTGAAGGCGATGCGATGGCGAAAGGTTTGGAAGAGCTGAAAGTGATCCGTGAGCGCCTGAAAAATGCGCGTCTGGATGATACTTCTAGCGATTTCAACACCCAGCGTGTTGAGTGTCTGGAATTGGATAACCTGATGGAAACTGCTTTTGCGACCGCAGTTTCAGCGAATTTCCGTACCGAAAGTCGTGGGGCACATAGCCGCTTTGACTTCCCGGATCGTGATGACGCTAACTGGCTGTGCCACAGCCTGTATCTGCCGCAAACCGAGAGCATGACACGCCGCAGCGTGAACATGGAACCTAAGTTACGTCCGGCGTTCCCGCCGAAGATCCGTACTTACTGATTGGTTAATCAATTACTCGGTTAGTTACCCTTTTTTTGCGGAGAAACGGTCATGAAAGTAGAGTTTTCAGTTTATCGCTATAACCCGGACGTCGATAACGCGCCGCGGATGCAAGATTACACCCTCGAGGCCGAAGAAGGCCGCGACATGATGCTGCTAGATGCGCTGATTTTGCTTAAGGAGCAAGATCCAACGTTAGCATTCCGTCGCTCCTGCCGTGAAGGTGTGTGCGGTTCTGACGGCGTGAATATGAACGGCAAGAACGGCTTGGCCTGCATTACCCCCGTCTCAACCTTGCAGCGCGCGGGCAAAAAAATTGTGATCCGCCCATTACCGGGGCTGCCGGTGGTGCGTGACTTGGTTGTTGATATGGGGCAGTTCTACACCCAATACGAAAAGATTAAGCCGTATTTGCTCAATGACGGTAAGAATCCGCCTGCACGTGAACATCTGCAGATGCCAGAACAGCGCGAAAAGTTGGACGGTTTGTACGAGTGTATTCTGTGTGCATGCTGCTCAACGTCGTGCCCATCCTTCTGGTGGAACCCAGATAAGTTTATCGGCCCAGCGGGGCTGCTGGCCTCATATCGCTTCCTGATTGACAGTCGCGATACGGAAACGGATAGCCGTTTGGACGATTTAGACGACGCTTTCAGCGTATTCCGCTGCCATAGCATCATGAACTGCGTAAATGTATGTCCAAAAGGCTTGAACCCGACCCGTGCAATTGGTCATATTAAGTCAATGCTGCTGCATCGTAGTGCATAGCACTTAAATTGTTTAAGATTCCAACGGTTAGCGTTGGATTTGTGCAAACCTCTCTCTTCTCGAAAGAGGAGGGAAGAGGGGTTGCAATAGGTAGCACCTAGACGTAAGACACATTTTTGCAACAGGTGATGTATCTTCGTCACAAAAAGCACATAGAGTCATCTGACGATAGGTGCAATTACTATAAGATGGTTACGGTAAAGTAATTACGTTGTATGTAATTACGATAAATGTTTTTAATAACACTCGGTTGGATGCGAGAAATTGTTAAAGGCATGATGTTTATCACGGCGAAAACTAAAGCTGAAAACAGCTTAAGGGATCATGATGCAGAACGGCGCAATGAAGGCCTGGCTGGATTCCTCCTATCTGGCGGGCGCAAACCAGTCCTACATAGAGCAGCTCTATGAAGACTATCTCACCGATCCTGACTCGGTGGATCTGAGCTGGAAGGAAATTTTCCAACAGTTGCCGACGATCGGCCTGAAATCGGAACAATTCCACTCCCAAACTCGAGACTACTTCCGCCGTCTGGCGAAAGACCCGTCCCGGTTTAATATCTCACTAAACGACCCTGATACGGACGCTAAGCAGGTCAAGGTGTTGCAGATGATCAACGCCTTCCGTTTCCGCGGTCATCAACAAGCCAATCTGGATCCATTAGGCTTGTGGAAACAGGATGCGGTGCCAGATCTGGAGCCCTCTTTCCACAACCTGACTGAAGAAGATTTTGATCAGACTTTCAACGTGGGTTCTTTTGCCATCGGCAAAGAGACCATGAAGCTGTCCGATCTGTATCAGGCACTTAAGCAAACGTATTGTGGTTCTATCGGTGCAGAGTATATGCACATCACCAACACTGAAGAAAAACGTTGGATTCAGCAGCGCTTGGAATCAGTGGTCGGTCAGCCTTCCTTTACTCAAGAAGAAAAACAGCGTTTCCTGCGTGAACTAACCGCAGCGGAAGGACTGGAGCGTTATTTGGGCGCTAAGTTCCCAGGCGCGAAACGCTTCTCACTGGAAGGTGGCGACGCGTTGGTACCGATGCTCAAAGAACTGATCCGTCATGCCGGTAAGAATGGCACCCGTGAAGCCGTTCTGGGGATGGCGCACCGCGGCCGTCTGAACGTGCTGATTAACGTGCTGGGTAAAAAACCGCAGGATCTGTTCGACGAGTTTGCCGGTAAACATAAAGAACACCTCGGTGCAGGCGACGTTAAGTACCATATGGGCTTCTCGTCAGACGTCGAAACCGAAGGCGGTTTAGTGCATTTAGCACTGGCCTTTAACCCGTCGCATCTGGAAATTGTCAGTCCGGTGGTTATGGGCTCTGTTCGCGCCCGTCGCGATCGTTTGGATGAAGCGCGTAGCAATATGGTTCTGCCTATTACCATCCACGGTGATGCAGCCATTGCAGGTCAAGGCATCGTGCAGGAGACGCTGAACATGTCTCAGGCGCGTGGCTATGAAGTGGGCGGTACGGTTCGTATCGTGATTAATAACCAAATCGGTTTTACCACCTCTAACCCGAAAGATGCGCGCTCTACTCAGTATTGTACTGACATTGCCAAAATGGTTCAGGCGCCGATCTTCCATGTGAACGCGGACGATCCTGAAGCCGTTGCCTTTGTGACGCGTCTGGCCCTCGATTTCCGTAACACCTTTAAACGTGATGTGATGATCGATCTGGTGTGCTACCGCCGCCATGGTCATAACGAAGCTGATGAGCCAAGTGCAACCCAGCCAGTGATGTACCAGAAAATCAAAAAACATCCGACCCCGCGTAAAATCTACGCTGACAAGCTGACCGAGCAGAGCGTTGCCTCTCTCGAAGATGCCACGGAAATGGTTAACCTTTATCGTGATGCGTTGGATCGCGGCGAGTGCGTGGTGGACGAATGGCGCCCAATGAACATGCATACCTTTACATGGTCTCCGTATCTGAACCATGAATGGGATGAGGTTTATCCAAGCACCGTTGAGCTCAAACGTTTACAGGATTTGGCTCGCCGTATCAGTCGTGCGCCGGAATCGGTTGAAATGCAGTCTCGTGTTGCCAAGATTTATGGTGACCGTGCCGAGATGGCAGAAGGCAACAAGCCGTTTGACTGGGGTGCCGCAGAAAACTTGGCGTACGCCACGCTGGTTGATGAAGGTGTACCGGTGCGTATTTCTGGCGAGGACTGTGGGCGTGGTACGTTCTTCCACCGTCACTCAGTGATTCATAACCAGAAAGATGGTTCGGTATATATTCCTCTGGAAAATGTACATAACGGGCAGGGCGACTTCAAAGTATGGGATTCGGTGCTGTCTGAAGCCGCTGTTCTGGCTTTTGAATATGGCTACGCCACCGCAGAGCCGCGCACGTTGACCATCTGGGAAGCGCAGTTTGGTGACTTTGCCAACGGTGCTCAGGTGGTCATCGACCAGTTCATCAGCTCTGGCGAACAGAAGTGGGGTCGTCTGTGTGGCTTGGTTATGTTGCTGCCACATGGCTATGAAGGCCAAGGCCCTGAGCACTCCTCTGCGCGCCTAGAACGTTATCTGCAACTGTGTGCAGATCAGAATATGCAGGTCTGTATTCCGTCTACACCGGCTCAGGTTTATCACATGCTGCGTCGTCAAGCACTACGCGGAATGCGTCGTCCTCTTATCGTGATGTCGCCGAAGTCTCTGCTGCGCCATCCGTTGGCGGTTTCTTCTCTGGAAGAACTGGCAAACGGCAGCTTCCAGCCGGTCATCGGCGAGATTGATGATATCGATCCGAAAGACGTGAAACGTGTGGTGATGTGTTCCGGTAAGGTCTATTACGATCTGTTGGAACAACGTCGCAAGAATGAACAGAAAGACGTAGCGATTGTGCGTATCGAGCAGTTGTATCCATTCCCTCATCAGGCGATTCAGGATGCATTTGCACCTTATGCTCACGTACATGATTTTGTTTGGTGTCAGGAAGAACCACTGAACCAAGGTGCTTGGTACTGTAGCCAGCATAACTTCCGTGAAGTGATTCCTTTTGGAGCATCGTTGCGTTATGCGGGGCGTGCTGCATCGGCTTCGCCAGCTGTGGGTTATATGTCGGTTCACCAGAAGCAGCAACAGGATCTGGTTAACGACGCGCTGAACGTGGAATAACTAGAGCTCAAAAGAAAGTCTGGGCGCATTAGCGCCCAGTTCTGCAAAAAATTGGTTATAAAAAAGGATATAGCATGAGTAGCGTAGAAATTCTGGTCCCTGACCTACCTGAATCCGTTGCCGACGCTACGGTTGCAACGTGGCACAAAAAACCGGGCGATACCGTCGCTCGTGATGAAGTTATCGTTGAAATCGAAACCGACAAAGTTGTTCTGGAAGTGCCAGCGCCGGAAGCCGGCATTATGGATGCGATTCTGGAAGAAGAGGGTGCTACCGTACTTTCTCGCCAGCTGTTGGGACGCCTGCGCCCTGCAGATGTATCCGGCAAACCTACCACCGATAAAGCACAGTCTTCTGAATCGACTCCTTCGTCTCGCCACACAGCGGCTCTGGAAGAAGGGAGTAGCGATGCGCAGGGGCCAGCGATTCGTCGTCTGTTGGCCGAACACTCGTTGAATGCGGCCGATATTAAAGGCACCGGCGTTGGTGGACGCATCACCCGTGAAGACGTTGATAAGCATTTAGCTTCTGCGGCACCAAAAGCAGTCAAAGCTGCTGAGCCAGAAGTTGTTGCCGCACCGCTGGGTGCGCGTACCGAAAAACGCGTGCCGATGACCCGCCTGCGTAAGCGTGTGGCCGAACGTCTGCTGGAAGCGAAAAACAGCACCGCTATGCTGACGACGTTTAACGAAGTGAACATGAAACCCATCATGGACATGCGTAAGCAGTATGGCGAAGCTTTCGAAAAACGCCACGGTGTGCGTCTGGGCTTCATGTCCTTCTACATCAAAGCGGTATTGGAAGCCCTGAAACGCTATCCAGAAGTGAACGCCTCTATCGACGGCGAAGACGTGGTGTATCACAACTATTTCGACGTGAGCATTGCGGTTTCTACGCCTCGTGGTCTGGTCACTCCGGTGCTGCGTAACGTTGATACGCTGGGCATGGCTGACATTGAGAAAAATATTAAAGAACTCGCGGTGAAAGGTCGTGACGGAAAACTGAAAGTTGAAGAACTGACCGGCGGTAATTTCACCATTACCAACGGCGGCGTATTTGGCTCTCTGATGTCTACTCCGATCATCAACCCACCACAGAGCGCGATTCTGGGCATGCACGCTATCAAAGATCGTCCTATGGCGGTCAATGGTCAGGTAGTGATCCTGCCAATGATGTATCTGGCTCTGTCTTACGATCATCGCCTGATCGACGGACGTGAATCCGTCGGCTTCTTGGTGACGGTGAAAGAGATGCTGGAAGATCCGGCTCGTCTGCTGCTGGACGTCTAAGTAATAAAATATTTGGCATTGCTATGCAATGGCCTGCTTCGGTGGGCCTCTTACCTAAAATAAGAGCCAGTCATGATAGGCGTGATGAGCGTAAGCAGTTTGCGGGCGGGCAGCGCGGAGAAACCGGCGCGTATATGAAGTACGTGTGGATTTCGAACACTGTCCAACCACGAAATGACAAGCGTAATAGCCTAGCAGGCTCGGCGACAAAATGGATAGAACATCATGAATCTACACGAATATCAGGCCAAACAACTGTTTGCTCGGTATGGTTTACCGGCACCGGTCGGTTATGCCTGCACCACACCTCGCGAAGCAGAAGAAGCAGCATCCAAAATCGGTTCCGGTCCGTGGGTGGTGAAATGTCAGGTTCACGCTGGTGGCCGCGGTAAAGCGGGCGGCGTTAAGCTGGTTAAGTCTAAAGAAGAGATCCGTGCTTTTGCAGAAAACTGGTTAGGTAAGCGTTTAGTGACTTACCAAACAGATGCGCTGGGTCAGCCGGTGCATCAGATTCTGGTTGAAGGCGCAACGGATATTGATAAAGAACTGTATCTTGGTGCGGTTGTCGATCGCGGAACACGTCGCGTTGTCTTCATGGCATCGACCGAAGGTGGTGTGGAAATTGAGAAAGTGGCCGATGAAACGCCACACTTAATCCATAAGACAGCGATAGATCCATTGACGGGGCCACAGCCTTATCAAGGCCGTGAGCTGGCATTCAAACTGGGTCTTACCGGCAAACAAGTGGGTCAATTCACCAAAATCTTTATGGGTCTGGCGACGCTGTTCCTTGAGCGCGATCTGGCCTTAGTTGAAATCAACCCGCTGGTGATCACCAAGCAGGGCGATCTGATTTGCTTGGACGGTAAACTGAGCGCTGATGGTAACGCGTTGTTCCGTCAGGCGGAACTGCGTGAAATGCGTGACCCTTCTCAGGAAGATGCGCGTGAGTCTCAGGCGGCTCAGTGGGAACTGAACTACGTAGCTCTGGACGGTAACATCGGTTGTATGGTTAACGGCGCGGGTCTGGCGATGGGCACCATGGATATCGTTAAACTACACGGCGGCGAACCGGCGAACTTCCTCGACGTTGGTGGCGGTGCCACGAAAGAGCGCGTCACTGAGGCGTTTAAAATTATTCTGTCTGACGAGAAAGTGAAAGCGGTTCTGGTCAACATCTTCGGTGGTATCGTGCGCTGTGATCTGATTGCCGACGGTATCATCGGGGCGGTAGCTGAAGTTGGGGTTAATGTCCCTGTGGTGGTGCGTTTAGAAGGTAATAACGCCGAGCTGGGTGCGAAGAAACTGGCTGACAGTGGTTTGAATATTATTGCAGCGAAAAGCTTAACGGATGCTGCGCAGCAGGTTGTTGCTGCCGTGGAGGGGAAATAATGTCCATTTTAATTAATAAAGATACCAAAGTGATCTGCCAAGGTTTTACCGGCAGTCAGGGCACTTTCCACTCTGAGCAGGCGTTGGCCTACGGGACTAAATTGGTTGGCGGTGTTACGCCGGGCAAAGGAGGCACCGAACATTTGGGGCTGCCTGTATTTAACACCGTACGTGAAGCGGTAGAAGCGACTGGCGCAACGGCATCGGTCATTTATGTTCCAGCACCTTTCTGCAAAGATTCTATTCTGGAAGCGATTGATGCTGGGATTAAACTGATCATCTGTATCACCGAAGGTATCCCTACGCTGGATATGCTGGTTGTGAAAGCGAAGCTGGAACAAAGCGACGCACGTATGATTGGGCCGAACTGTCCGGGCGTCATCACCCCAGGCGAATGTAAAATCGGTATCATGCCGGGCCATATCCACTTGCCGGGCAAAGTCGGGATCGTTTCTCGTTCTGGTACGCTGACTTATGAAGCGGTTAAGCAGACAACGGATATTGGTTTTGGTCAGTCAAGCTGTGTCGGTATCGGCGGCGACCCCATCCCTGGCTCTAACTTCATTGATATTCTGAAGCTGTTCCAAGAGGATCCACAAACTGAAGTTATCGTGATGATTGGTGAGATCGGTGGTAATGCAGAAGAAGACGCCGCGGCTTATATCAAAGATCACGTGACTAAGCCCGTTGTTGGCTACATTGCTGGTGTGACTGCGCCTAAAGGCAAACGTATGGGACATGCTGGTGCAATTATTGCTGGTGGTAAAGGTACTGCCGACGAGAAATTTGCTGCACTAGAAGCGGCTGGTGTGAAAACCGTTCGTAGCTTGGCCGAAATTGGCAATGCGGTAAAAACAGTTTTGCGTTGAGTCTTGAGCAAACCTGATGGTTTGTCTCCTGCGATAATTAAATGAAACATATTGTTTCGACATATTGGGTCACTTCGGTGGCCCTTTTTTATGTGCGCTATTTTATGCTGCATCTGTCCACCTATCTTTCCTCTTCTGTCATTAACGTCTCTCCGATTTGCGTAACCTTTTGTTCTTGTATGCTGACTATTTGTCACTCAGGTTTATTACTCTGTTATTCAAAATGGGAGGGTATGAAAATAAAAAATCACGTAAAAGAAACAGTGTGCAGAATAAATAACAATCAATTAACAATAAGTAACCATGAATACGTTTATGATACTTTTACTTAACATAGATCAATGAAATTACTATAAAAAAATGCCAGAAATAGTGCCTTAAACAGTGTGTTTTGCTAATCTTGCGGTAGATCAATTTTGGGTGATTATAAGCATTTGCCTAAAACGTGACCTAACTACACAAATCTAATTCCTAACACGAAAATACCTATTTATTGTGTGGGAATGGCGGGGTACTATTTACCCGTCTGTAATACTGAGTCGTTTTTATTGTTATATTTGTTATCTTCCTTCGGTTTTTCGTTGCAAACGTTTTCTGAACTATGCTGATGGAGTGGATTTTGCTCAACGTCGATGGCGAAGTTTTGGAAAGCGTAGGCTGCTGGGAATTGGGGGAGGTTCCAATTTGTTGTTGAAGGGCATTCACTGCTGGTAGTTATGTGACTTCCGTACTCGAACGGAAGCCGTGTTGCCGCAAGTCGGAGTCTTCCTGCGAGGAGCAAGGAGTCAAGATGTTGGATATTGTCGAACTGTCACGGTTACAGTTTGCCTTAACGGCGATGTATCACTTCCTATTTGTGCCATTGACGCTGGGTATGGCGTTCTTATTGGCCATCATGGAAACGGTATACGTCCTGACTGGCAAGCAAGTTTATAAAGATATGACCAAGTTCTGGGGCAAGTTGTTTGGTATCAACTTTGCACTTGGGGTTGCCACGGGTTTAACCATGGAATTCCAATTCGGGACTAACTGGTCATACTATTCCCATTACGTTGGAGACATCTTCGGTGCGCCGCTGGCGATCGAGGGTCTGATGGCGTTCTTCCTTGAATCTACCTTTGTTGGTCTGTTCTTCTTTGGCTGGGATCGTCTGGGCAAAGTGCAGCACTTGGCAACAACATGGTTAGTCGCGCTGGGTTCTAACCTGTCCGCGCTGTGGATCTTGGTGGCTAACGGCTGGATGCAGAACCCAATCGCTTCGGATTTCAACTTCGAAACCATGCGTATGGAAATGGTGAGCTTCTCTGAGCTGGTATTAAACCCAGTTGCTCAGGTGAAATTTGTGCACACCGTTTCTGCGGGCTATGTCACTGGCGCCATGTTTATTCTAGGTATCAGCTCTTACTATCTGCTGAAAGGCCGTGACTTTGCATTTGCTAAGCGCTCCTTTGCCATTGCGGCGGCGTTTGGTCTGGCTGCATCACTGTCTGTTATCGTGCTGGGTGACGAATCCGGTTACGAAATGGGTGACGTGCAGAAAACCAAACTGGCAGCGATTGAAGCTGAGTGGGAAACTCAACCGGCTCCAGCATCATTCACTCTGTTTGGTATTCCTAATCAGGAAACCATGACGAACGAATATGCCATTCATATCCCTTACGCTCTTGGCCTGATCGCGACCCGTTCGCTCGATCAGCAAGTGACTGGCCTGAAAGAGCTGATGGCTCAGCATCAGGTTCGTATCCGTAACGGTATGAAAGCCTATGAATTGCTGCAGGAGCTGCGTACTGGCAATACCGATCCAGCTGTGCGTAACGAATTCAATAAAGCCAAGCAGGATTTGGGCTACGGTATGTTGCTGAAACGCTATACCGACAATCCATCTCAGGCTAGCGAAGAGCAGATTCAGGCCGCAACTAAAGATTCTATTCCTAAAGTTGCTCCGCTGTATTTCGCATTCCGTATCATGGTGGCATGTGGCTTTGCGCTGTTGCTGATTATTGCTCTGTCCTTCTGGACGGTAATTCGTGGCAACGTAGGTAAAAAACGTTGGTTGCACCGTGCGGCGCTGCTGGGTATTCCATTGCCTTGGATTGCTTGTGAAGCGGGCTGGTTTGTTGCTGAATATGGTCGTCAACCATGGGCTATCGGTGAAGTATTGCCGACTGCGGTGGCGAACTCTTCACTGACAACGGGCGATCTGCTGTTCTCCATTATTCTTATCTGCGGTCTGTACACGCTGTTCTTAGTCGCAGAAATGTATTTGATGTTCAAATTCGCTCGTCTGGGCCCAAGCAGCCTGAAGACCGGTCGTTATCATTTTGAACAGACGAATGCAGTAGAAGCGCGCTAACAGGAGTCCACGCTATGTTTGATTATGAAGTATTGCGATTTGTCTGGTGGCTGCTGGTGGGTGTGCTGCTGATTGGCTTCGCAGTCACTGACGGTTTCGATATGGGGGTAGGTGTGCTCTCCCGTATCATCGGTAAGACTGATACCGAACGCCGTATTATGATTAACGCGGTTGCCCCTCACTGGGAAGGTAACCAAGTCTGGCTGGTGACTGCTGGTGGTGCGTTGTTTGCTGCGTGGCCAATGGTGTACGCGGCAGCGTTCTCCGGCTTCTACGTGGCGATGATTTTGGTTCTGGCCTCATTGTTCTTCCGTCCGGTTGGCTTTGATTACCGTTCTAAAATTGAGAGCACTCGCTGGCGCAACATGTGGGACTGGGGCATCTTTATCGGTAGCTTCGTGCCTGCACTGGTCTTCGGTGTGGCCTTCGGTAACCTGTTGTTGGGCGTTCCGTTCCATATCGATGAATACCTGCGTTTGTATTACACCGGTAACTTCTTCCAGCTGTTGAATCCGTTTGGTTTGTTGGCGGGTGTAGTGAGCTTGACGATGCTGCTGGCGCAGGGCGCAACCTATCTGCAGATGAAAACCACCGGCGAGATCCATTTACGTTCTCGTGCTGCGGCGCAGATCTGTTCTCTGGTGATGGCGATTGCTTTCCTGCTGGCTGGTGTATGGCTGGTTAAAGGTATTGATGGTTATGTGATTACCTCTGCGATTGATACCGCAGCGCAGTCCAACCCACTGCGTAAGGAAGTTGCTCATCAAGCTGGTGCATGGCTGTTGAACTTCAACAAGTATCCGATCCTGTGGGCTCTGCCTGCTTTGGGTGTGGTGCTGCCGTTGTTGACTACGCTGTGTTCACGCGTTGAGAAAGGGGGCTGGGCATTCCTGTTCTCCTCTCTGACAATTGCCTGTGTGATTCTGACTGCCGGTGTGACCATGTTCCCGTTCGTGATGCCTTCTATCACCAACCCAAGCATGAGTCTGACCATGTGGGATGCGACGTCTAGCTTGTTGACTCTGCAAGTGATGACCGTAGTTGCGATTATTTTTGTTCCGATTGTGCTGCTGTACACCATCTGGTGTTACTACAAGATGTTTGGCCGTCTGGACAAAAAATACATCGAAGAAAACACGCATACACTTTATTAAGGAGCGACAACCATGTGGTATTTTGCCTGGATTTTAGGAACGCTTCTGGCTTGTTTCTTCGCGATCATTACTGCGATGGCGATTGAAAACAGCGAAGCCAAGGCAACGGCGAAAGACGCCGAGTAATGGCTAACTTATCTGATAAGCTCTATCAGATCATGGACAAGGGCCCACTGCGGGCCCTTTCACTGGTCTTAGCATTAGTGGTGGCGTTTTGTGTTTTTTGGGACCCATCGCGTTTTGCTGCAAAGACCAGCGAACTTGAGATCTGGCAGGGACTTCTGATTATGTGGGCGGTTTGCGCCGGGGTTATTCACGGCGTTGGTTTTCGTCCCCACCGCAGTCTATGGAAAGCGGTTTTCTCTCCGTTGCCTGCTGTGATTATTTTGCTTGCCGGTTTGTTACATTTCTTCAGTTAACGTCAAGAACGGTTAGTAAATCTGCAAAATAATTATGGGTCCACGGCGGATCCATAATTATTTTCGTTCTCATCTACCTCCCCCATTCCCAACCTGTTTTCAAGTGCGTATAGTAACCGCGTTAATTTGCATTTCTGAGATGTAGAGTGAGTACTATGATGTTCCGATGGCCGGTGCGTGTATATTACGAAGACACGGACGCCGGGGGCGTGGTTTATCACGCACGATACGTCGCCTTTTATGAAAGAGCGCGCACAGAGATGCTGCGCCAACATAATTTCAGTCAGCAACAATTGCTGAGTGAGCATGTCGCTTTTGCTGTCCGTCGCATGACGGTTGAGTATCTGTCGCCTGCACGTCTGGATGACATGCTGGAGGTAGAAACCGAAATTACCGCCATACGAGGGGCTTCTCTCACGTTTGCCCAACGTATCATTAATTCGCAAGGCAAAATTTTAAGCCAAGCAGATGTGTTGGTAGCATGCATCGATCAAAACCAAATGAAGCCTATTGCGCTTCCCAAGTCTATTGTCGCGGAGTTTAAGCAGTGACTGACATGAACATGTTCGATTTATTTTTGAAGGCGAGCCTGCTGGTAAAGCTTATCATGCTGGTTCTGGTGTGCTTCTCTATCGCCTCTTGGGCCATTATCATCCAGCGTACCCGCATTTTGAATGCGGCGACGCGTGATGCTGAAGCTTTCGAAGATAAATTCTGGTCTGGGATCGAGTTATCGCGCCTTTATCAGGAAAGCCAAACTCGTCGTGATAGCTTGACTGGCTCTGAGCAAATCTTCCATTCCGGTTTTAAAGAGTTTGCGCGCTTGCACCGTGTTAACAGCCACGCAGCGGATGGCGTGATTGAAGGTGCGACTCGTGCAATGCGTATTTCATTAAATCGTGAAGTTGAAGGTTTGGAAACGCATATCCCGTTCTTGGGTACCGTGGGCTCAATCAGCCCGTATATCGGTCTGTTCGGTACCGTTTGGGGGATTATGCATGCCTTTATCGGTTTGGGTGCTGTAAAACAGGCAACCCTACAAATGGTTGCTCCGGGTATCGCAGAAGCATTGATTGCAACGGCAATCGGTCTGTTTGCTGCAATCCCTGCGGTTATGGCCTACAACCGTCTGAATCAGCGTGTGAATAAGCTTGAACAGAATTACACCAATTTTATGGAAGAGTTCATTGCCATTCTGCACCGTCAGGCTTTTGCTACCGAATCTAAATAAGTAGGAGGTTAGCATGGCGAGATCAAGTGGCCGTCGCGAGCTCAAATCTGAGATCAACATTGTTCCATTACTGGACGTGTTGTTAGTTCTAGTGCTGATTTTTATGGCAACGGCGCCAATCATCACTCAGAGCGTTGAGGTTGATCTACCGGACGCAACGGATTCAAAAACGGTAAGCACCAATGATAATCCTCCGGTTATCGTTGAGGTTTCGGGGATAGGGCAGTATGCGGTTGTTGTCGATCACAATCGTATGGAGCAACTTCCGGCAGAGCAGGTGGTTGCAGAAGCGCAATCCCAGTTGAAAGCCAACCCGAAAACGGTATTTTTGATCGGTGGTGCGAAAGATGTGCCCTATGATGAAATCATAAAAGCGCTGAATCTTTTGCATCAGGCTGGTGTAGCCTCCGTTGGCTTAATGACGCAGCCGATTTAAATACACGAAAAAAGCATAAAATCCGTGTTGGAATTCCTGTATGAAAGCGCTAGCATGCAGCCTGTTTATAGGCTGCGTGTTGCGTTTTGCGCAGTGAGTTTTTAACACTCAATTTGTTTAACTGAGCTTTTGGAAACCGGCTCCGGGATACTGGCTCTTGGAAACTGAATCGTGGTAAACGCATCTGAGAAAAACGATAAGCTAAATCGCTCTGTCATCGTTTCAATCATTTTGCATATCGTCCTGATAGCATTATTAGTCTGGGGCTCAATGATGCAGGATTCAACGATAAGTGCTGGCGGCGGTGGTGGCGGTGGATCTGCCATTGACGCAGTCATGGTTGATTCCGGTGCAATGGTTAAAGAATATAATGATCGTCAGCAACAGCTGCAAAGTGATGCTCGCCGTGCACAGCAAGAGCGTAAGAAACAAGCCGACAAGCAGGCTGAAGAATTACAACAAAAGCAGGCTGAAGAACAACAGCGCTTAAAAGCGTTGGAGAAAGAGAGAATTCAAGCTCAGGAAGACGCTAAGAAAGCGGCCGAAGATGCCAAGAAGGCCGCAGAGGACGCACAAAAGCAAGCTGCTGAAGAAGTAAAAAAAGCCGCAGAAGACGCTAAGAAAGAGGCTGCTTTAGCTGCTGCTAAAGCGAAGCAGGAGGCAGCCAAAGAAGCAGCTGCCGCCGCCGCAGCAGCGAAGAAACAGGCGGAAGAGGAAGTTAAGAAAGCGGCAGCAGAGGCAAAAAAACAGGCCGAAGCTGAAGCCAAAAAGCAAGCTGCCATTGATGCGAAAAAAGCCGCTGAGGAAGCCAAAAAACAGGCTGCTGCTGAAGCGAAAAAACAAGCTGCCGCAGAGGCTAAGGCTAAAGCAGATACTGAAGCTAAAGCTGCAGCTGATGCGAAAAAAGCTGCAGATGCCAAGAAAAAGGCTGATGCTGCCGCAGCGAAGGCAGCAGAAGGTGTTGACGACCTGTTTGATGGCCTCGCTGACGGCAAAAATGCGCCGAAGGGCGGTGGAGCGACTGGTGCACCTGGAAATGCTGGTAAAACTGGCGCAGCAGGTAAGGGTAATAGTAAAACGAGTGGAGCTTCCGGCGCGGATATTAGTAACTATGCTGGACAGATCCAAGCGGCGATTGAAAGCAAGTTTCATACGGATCCAAGTTTCAGCGGAAAAGTATGTAACCTGCGTATTAAGCTCGCGTCAGACGGCATGCTGCTAAGCGTGGCTTCTGAAGGTGGAGACCCAGCGCTTTGTCAGGCTGCAGTTGCAGCAGCGAGAATGGCGAAATATCCTAAGCCGCCAAGTGACGCCATTTACCAGATATTTAAAAATGCGCCTGTTGATTTCAAACCGAACTGATTGTCTGGTTTTGTTTGAATAACAGTGCATTAGAAAAAGCCCAAGTAAAGCAATATATAATGTACGTAAAGTTTCGGAATTATATGATGGTTCTACTGGGCAATATGTAGTTTTGTGTGCGTTGGTTTGTTAAAATTCTGCTAAATTATCGTGGCCATCGGGGTCAGATAAGGGAGATATGATGAAGCAGGCGTTTCGTGTAGCGATGGGGCTGTTAATCCTGTGGGCCAGTGTGCTCCATGCGGAAGTCCGAATAGTGATTACTCAGGGTGTGGATACTGCTCGCCCAATTGGCGTAGTGCCTTTCAAATGGATGGGGCCGGGTTCTGCTCCTGAAGATATTGGTGGAATTGTGGCTGCTGATTTACGCAACAGCGGCAAATTCAATCCGATTGACACTAACCGTATGCCACAACAGCCAACGACCGTTGCTGAAGTGACCCCTGCCGCTTGGACTGCATTAGGTATTGATGCAGTCGTGGTTGGTCAGGTTCAACCAAGTGCAGACGGCGGCTATGTGGTTTCATATCAGATGGTTGATACCTCTGGTAACCCTGGCAGCGTGCTGTCTCAGAACCAGTATAAAGTGACCAAACAGTGGTTGCGTTATGCGGCTCATACCAGCAGCGATGAAGTGTTCGAAAAGCTGACCGGTATAAAAGGCGCATTCCGCACGCGTATTGCCTACGTTGTTCAGACTAACGGCGGTCAATTCCCATACGAACTGCGCGTTGCTGACTACGATGGTTATAACCAGTTCGTCGTTCACCGTTCACCGCAGCCGTTGATGTCTCCGGCATGGTCTCCAGACGGTAGCAAACTGGCTTACGTAACCTTCGAAAGCGGTAAATCAGCGTTGGTGATTCAGACACTTTCTAACGGAGCTATCCGTCAGGTCGCGTCGTTCCCACGCCACAATGGTGCCCCAGCGTTTTCTCCAGACGGTAGCAAACTGGCGTTTGCATTGTCGAAAAGCGGTAGTCTGAACCTGTATGTTATGGATCTGGGCTCAGGTGCCATTCGTCAGGTAACTGATGGCCGTAGCAATAACACTGAACCTTCATGGTTCCCGGATAGTCAAAACCTGGCATTTACTTCTGACCAGGGTGGCCGTCCACAGATTTATAAAGTCAATATTAATGGTGGTGCGCCTGAGCGTCTGACCTGGGAAGGTTCTCAGAATCAGGATGGCGACGTAAGTTCTGACGGCAAGTTCCTTGTCATGGTTGGCACAAGCGGCGGCTCACAGCACATCACTAAACTGGATCTCGGATCGAATGCGAATCAAGTTTTGACCAGCACGTTCCTAGACGAAACGCCGAGTATCGCGCCAAATGGTACCATGGTTATCTATAGTTCTACTCAAGGACTGGGTTCCGTGTTGCAGCTAGTCTCGACCGACGGGCGTTTCAAAGCGCGTCTTCCGGCAACCGATGGTCAGGTGAAATTCCCTGCCTGGTCGCCGTATCTGTGATGCATGTATAAAAAGATATGTATAGCAAATTATAAAAGGATCAAAGAGATGCAACTGAACAAAGTTCTGAAGGGGCTGATGCTAGCACTGCCTATTATGGCCGTAGCTGCTTGTAGTTCACATAAAAATGCGAACGACGATCAATCAGCGATGGGTGCTAACGCTGGTAACGGTATGGAAAACGGCAGCAGCAACCTGTCTTCTGAAGAACAGGCTCGTCTGCAGATGCAAGAACTCCAGAAAAACAACATCGTTTACTTCGGTCTGGACAAGTACGATGTAAGCTCTGACTACGCTCAGATGCTGGACGCACACGCTGCTTTCCTGCGTAACAACCCATCTTACAAAGTGACTGTAGAAGGTCATGCGGATGAGCGCGGTACTCCTGAGTACAACATCGCCCTGGGCGAACGTCGTGCTAACGCAGTTAAGATGTACCTGCAAGGTAAAGGCGTAGGTGCTGATCAGATCTCTATCGTTTCTTACGGTAAAGAAAAACCAGCAGTACTGGGCCACGACGAAGCAGCCTATGCTAAAAACCGTCGTGCCGTACTGGTTTACTAATTGCTAGTAAAACGAGTATCGCATGAGCAGTAACTTCAGACTTCACTTGTTGAGTCTGTCGTTACTGGTTGGAATAGCGGCCCCTTGGGCCGCTATTGCCCAAGCACCAATCAGTAGCGTCGGCTCCGGCTCGGTTGAAGATCGAGTCACCTCACTTGAGCGTATCACGAATGCTCAGGGTCAACTATTTTCTCAACTCCAGCAGCAACTCTCTGATAACCAGCGTGATATTGACTCCCTCCGTGGTCAAATTCAGGAAAGTCAGTATCAACTGAATCAAGTTGTTGAGCGCCAAAAACAGATCCTTTTGCAGTTAGATAGCCAAGGCAGTGCCAGTACGGGGGCTACAGCCGCTCCGGCTGCTTCGTCCTCAACAGGCTCTGACTCTAGTGCAGCGGCAGCTCCTGCGGCGGCGACGGCCTCTACAGCGGCAGAAGCGCCTGCGAGTAGCGGTGATGCCAACACAGACTATAACCGTGCTGTAGATTTGGTGCTGGTGAAAAAACAAAACGATCAGGCGATTACTGCCTTCCAAAGTTTTGTTAAGCAGTACCCAGATTCGACCTATCAGCCAAATGCCAACTATTGGCTAGGTCAGCTGTTTTACAACAAAGGTAAAAAAGACGATTCGGCTTATTATTTTGCTGTAGTCGTTAAAAATTACCCTAAATCACCAAAAGCGCCTGAGGCAATGTATAAGGTTGGGGTGATCATGCAAGAGAAAGGGCAGGCCGATAAAGCCAAGGCCGTCTATCAGCAGGTCATTAAGCAGTATCCAACCAGCGATTCTGCAAAACAGGCACAAAAACGTATTGCTGCGTTATAACCGTATTTTCAGGCTCAGAAATAGACGATCTGTTTAATTTATGGGCCTGAACGTACGAAGTGCAATCAATTGAACTGATTATTAAAATTTTTGGTTGCGCTGTCCTGATAAATGAGTAATATATGCCGCCGTTGCCCAGACAAACTGAAACAGAGTGATTCAGGCAACAAACTTTGAAATGGGTCGTTAGCTCAGTTGGTAGAGCAGTTGACTTTTAATCAATTGGTCGCAGGTTCGAATCCCGCACGACCCACCATTTCAAAATGTTTTAAAGTAGTAAAGCCAGATAAATAAATGGGTCGTTAGCTCAGTTGGTAGAGCAGTTGACTTTTAATCAATTGGTCGCAGGTTCGAATCCCGCACGACCCACCATTTATTTATTATGTTTGAACATCAAACGGTTTTTCTGCTGAAGTAGCACTCTCGAATGGGTCGTTAGCTCAGTTGGTAGAGCAGTTGACTTTTAATCAATTGGTCGCAGGTTCGAATCCCGCACGACCCACCATTTCCTCAAGTACCATCCTAGTTTTAAATTTCCCAGTAAAAAATATAGTGCACTTGCCGTGTGGGTGACAAAATTGTCGTGAACAATTTTGAGCAACGCTTGCGAAGACCCGAAGGGCGAAGCGAAGCCGAGTTATCCGCTCGGAGATCACCGCACTACCTGCTATCCTCGATACTAAACATCCTATCGTTAATTTGTCTCTTTTCCCCTAAGGTAAGCTCGTGTTTGCCAGCAATGTTTAGTATATAAAACAAAAAGCCTAATTAATGCTCACTAGTGTTAATCATTTGTTGTATACTCGCCAAACGATCAATCCTCCAATATGAGCTATAGCGCGATGTTTGACCCAAATGCTGCGGTATACCCTTTTCCACCCAAGCCCGCTCCGCTGGTTCCAGATGAAAAACGTTTTTACCGCGAGAAGATCAAAACACTGCTGAAGCAGCATAACGCGGTATTAGTTGCCCATTACTATACCGATCCTGAAATCCAGGCCTTGGCTGAAGAGACTGGGGGATGTGTATCTGATTCGCTCGAGATGGCACGCTTTGGGCGCGATCATCCGGCTACGACATTGCTGGTAGCGGGTGTTCGATTTATGGGGGAAACCGCTAAAATCCTCAGCCCTGAAAAACGAGTGTTAATGCCGACGTTGCAAGCAGAATGCTCGCTTGACCTTGGGTGCCCAGTCGATGAATTCAGTGCTTTTTGTGATGCTCATCCCGACAGAACCGTTGTGGTTTATGCAAATACGTCGGCTGCGGTGAAAGCCCGAGCCGATTGGGTTGTGACCTCAAGTATTGCTGTCGAATTGATTGAGCACCTTGATAGCCTTGGTGAGAAAATCATTTGGGCTCCGGATCGCCATTTGGGGCGTTATGTTCAGCGCCAGACGGGAGCCGATATTCTCTGCTGGCAAGGGGCGTGTATTGTGCATGATGAATTCAAGACACAGGCGCTAGAGCAAATGAAGCGGCTCTATCCTGAGGCTGCAATTCTCGTACATCCCGAATCGCCGCAGAGCATTGTTGATATGGCTGATGCCGTTGGTTCTACCAGCCAGCTGATTCAGGCTGCCCAGCGGCTACCTAATCCACAAATGATAGTGGCTACCGATCGCGGGATTTTCTACAAAATGCAGCAGGCCTGTCCCGATAAAGTTTTGCTGGAGGCGCCGACTGCTGGCGAGGGGGCGACATGTCGTACTTGTGCCCACTGTCCTTGGATGGCAATGAATGGCCTTCACGCCATTGCTATGGGATTGGAACAGGGTGGGACCACTCATGAGATTCATATTGACGCTGCGTTGCGTGAGCGCGCTCTGATCCCGCTGAATCGCATGTTGCAGTTTGCTAGCGATTTGAAGCTTAAAATTAAAGGTAACGCCTGATTGATCTCAGGAAGGTGAGGAACATATGGATTTCTTAAGCACTTCCAACATCATGATGCATATCCCGTTGGGGCAAGGCGGTTATGATCTGTCGTGGATCGAAGCTGTCAGCACGTTGTTCGGATTACTGTGTATCTGGTATGCCAGCCAAGAGAAAATCATTAACTATGCGTTTGGCCTGATTAACGTGTCGCTGTTTGCGGTGATTTTCTTCCAGATTCAGCTCTATGCGAGTCTGTTGCTGCAGATTTTCTTTTTCGCGGCCAATATCTATGGCTGGTATGCATGGAGCCGACAAACCAGTGATAATCAAGCTGAGCTGAAAATCCGCTGGTTATCTCGATCAACGGCTGCTATTTGGGCGACGGTATCCATCGTCTGTCTGCTGTTTATGACTTATAACATTGACGTTGTTTTTGCCTTTTTGACCAAAATCAGTGTCTCGTTGATGCAGGCGTTGGGGCTCAATGTTGTTTTGCCAGTGTTACAGCCTGATGCATTCCCGTTCTGGGATTCAGCCATACTGGTGTTGTCGATTGTGGCAATGGTGCTGATGACACGTAAATATGTTGAGAATTGGATCCTTTGGGTCATCATTGACGTGATAAGCGTAGTGATTTTTGCTTTGCAGGGGGTCTACGTGATGGCCTTGGAATACGTGATCCTCACCGCTATCGCACTGAATGGCTCTTGGCTGTGGATCAAAAGCGCGCGAGAGAATGGTTCGCAACCACTATCCGTCACGGCAGAATAAACGACTGTTATTTTGAAGATTGCCTGAGAATGAAACCTCAGGCCATTTTTTTATGAATTTTTGTTTAAAGCTTGTTCAAAACGGGCAAGATATAGAATGCACTGCTATAGTTCATGCTTGCACTGTGATGGTGAGCACACACTCCGATTGGCGATTTCCCGCTAATCGACTATTTAGAGCCTCGATTTTTTCTGCCAGCAATTATTTTCTTAAACAGCGTTAATCCTGTTGGTTCTATTAAATAACTATTTTCTATCGAAATGCAGTGGCGGGCTGCATTTGGTGCAATTTGTGCAATATTTAAACTGACGTCATGTGATGTCGACGAATTCAGGAGCACATTTTGTCTCGAACAAACGTGGTACTTAACCCGCTAGAGTGTACTCAGCAGGCATTGAACTGGATTGAAAAGAAGTCGCTAACGCATGATGAAATGGTGGCTTTGAACAAAGAAGTATTAAGCAATTTTAAGGAGTACGTTAATCCTGGTTTCCTTGAATATCGGAAATCGGTTACGGCAGGCGGGGATTACGGAGCCGTAGAATGGCAAGCGAGTGGCCTTAACACGCTTGTCGACACTCAGGGGAACGAGTATATCGATTGCTTGGGTGGATTCGGTATTTTCAATGTAGGGCACCGTAATCCAAAAGTCATATCCGCCGTAGAAAGTCAGATGGCAAAACAGCCTCTGCACAGCCAAGAACTCCTTGATCCACTGCGTTCTATGTTGGCGAAAACGCTGGCTGCCATTACGCCGGGCGATCTCAAATATACTTTCTTCTGCAATAGCGGAACGGAGTCTGTTGAGGCTGCGCTGAAACTGGCGAAGGCTTACCAATCTCCGCATGGAAAATATACCTTTGTCGCAGCGACTGGCGCATTCCATGGTAAATCCTTGGGCGCACTGTCGGCTACCGCGAAATCTATTTTCCGTCGTCCTTTCATGCCACTGCTGCCAGGCTTCCACCATGTTCCTTTTGGGGATATAGAGGCATTGCGCACTCAGTTGCACGAATGCAAGAAGACCGGTGATGATGTGGCCGCAGTACTGCTGGAGCCGATTCAAGGCGAAGGTGGGGTCATTTTGCCACCGAAAGGCTATCTACCTGCTGTTCGAGCTCTTTGTGACGAATACGGTGCTTTGCTGATTTTCGATGAAGTACAAACGGGTATGGGGCGCACTGGCAAGATGTTTGCCTGTGAACATGAGAATGTTACTCCTGATATTCTATGTCTGGCGAAAGCACTGGGCGGCGGCGTTATGCCAATCGGCGCTACGGTGGCGACAGAAAAGGTATTCTCGGTTCTGTTTGATAATCCTTTCCTGCATACCACTACCTTCGGCGGCAACCCTTTGTCCTGTGCAGCGGCGCTTGCAACCTTCAACGTAATACTCACGGAGAATCTGCCCGCTAAGGCCACCGAACGTGGTCAGCAATTGATGGATGGATTCCGTCGTCTGGCGGCGCAATATCCTGAGTTTATAATGGAAGTTCGCGGTCAGGGGTTGATGCAGGCCATTGAGTTTGTGAAGAGTGAAGTAGGCTATTCGTTCTCACGAGAAATGTTCCAGCGCAATGTTTTAGTTGCAGGAACGCTCAATAACTCAAAATCGATTCGTATTGAGCCACCGTTAACGATTACGGCTGACCAATGTAAGCAAGTGCTGACTCGCGCTGAGGAAGCGTTAAAGGCGATGCGAGCATTGAGTCCCACCCATCAACCAACGATGAGTGTGGCCTGATAGGGATGATATAACGCTAAAAAGGGAGTCTCACACTATGATGAGGCTCCCTTTTTCTTTGCAATTGAATTAGCGAGTAACTGCTTACTTATCCGTTATGTTCGTGCGTATGACCGTGAGAGTGGCTATGCCCAGATGGCATTTTCACGTGGGTCATAAGGTCGCAATCATGTTCTTCGCAGCCGTTAAACTCCATCTGAATGGTCGCATGTCCAATCTGATAGTGCTCAGCGAGATAATGTTGGATCTGATCTAACAGCCCATCGTGGTCGTGAGGTGGAATAACACGTACGTGCAAGGTCATCAGACGTTGTTCGCCTATTTGCCAGATATGCACATGGTGAACATTGCGGACTTCGGGAAATTCACGACATAAATCGCGTTGTAATTGTGGGACATCAACATCTTCAGGCGTACCTTCTAGCAATTCATTCGTACTCTCTTTCAGCAAGCCCCAAGCGCTGTGTAAAACCAGACAGGAAACGACGACGGAAAGGATTGGGTCAATCGGCGTCCATCCGGTCCACATGATAACTAATGCCGCCACAATCGCGCCGACAGAGCCCAATAAATCGCCCATTACATGCAGCGCTGCGGCACGTACGTTGATATTTTTCTCTTCAGAACCGTGATGCAGCAGCCAGAAGGAGAGAATGTTGGCCAGTAAACCGGCAACCGCAATGACCAACATAGTTCCACCCATCACGGGCTCGGGCGACATAAAACGCTTTACCGCTTCCCATACAATGATGAAAACAATGACTACAAGTGCTGCTGCGTTAATGAAAGCGGCAAGCGTTGTGAAACGTAAGAAACCGAATGAGTGTCTCAGGGTGGGAGAGCGAGTGGCAAAGCGCACCGCCATGACCGCAACGAAGAGGGCTGCGGTGTCGGTGAGCATGTGACCTGCGTCGGCGAGTAAGGCCAGCGAGCCTGAAATGAGGCCGCCGATAACTTCGACGACCATAAATATCGCGGTGACGGCTAGCGCCAGTATCAAGCGTTTACTATCGCTGCCTTGAGTCGAATGAGAATGTTGATGAGCTGACATCTTTTGTCCTTAATGCACTTCAGATTTTAACTATAGTTTAAGCATAGGACGGGTGATACGGAACATTCTCCGATGTTTTTTACCTAAAAGTGCGTCAAAAATATTTTCCATCTATCGATATAATATAAACAATAGCGTTGCAAATGAATTGAAAATAAAATGCAGCAGCATAGGAAGTAGTAATCCATTTTTGTATATTCTTGCATAGCATAATATGACAGAAAAAGTGAATAACTCGATGAAGGTTGTCGGAGAGCTATATTGAGTATGCATGAGACTGAATAAAATCGATGTTAATACGATTCCGTATATTTTTGCTTTAGGTCCCCACAGAAGAAAAGTATTTAGCAGAAAGCCGCGAAATACGATCTCCTCATAGATTGGGGCTAAAAAACAAACGCAAACAGAAAATAGGAAAAAAGATAAGTTTGAATAAGTCGTAATCGATTCAATCCATGCTTCTGGTTTGTCATAAAAGGCAGATATTACCCTTAGAATAATGAGTGCTGTTATAAAAAATAGTGTGCTTTTGGTATCGATGCTGCCTTTTTTTATATCTTTATAGTGAATGGAGTATTTTCTTATGGCAATATATGACAAAGGAAGCCAAAGTGCAAAACTCATAAATGAAATAAGATATCCACTTTGATAGAGTTCTTTATAATTATTAAGAAAGAGTGCGATATAAGAAATGAAATACCAAAGAATAAAAATGCTAAAGCATATAAAAGATTGTATTATTTTATCAAGTGTCTTGCTGTCCATTGCACGATGTTTCTCTATGAGGTTTGTATCTGATTATAAATGCGGCTGGGAAAACTAAGCAAGTATCCAACCTTAAATCATGGCTAAATTATAAATTAATAATTCCATCAAAAATAATAATTATGAATGGGTGTACTAAAAGTCTTTGTGCAACTGATTGCTCGTAACCGAATGAAACTATTTTATGCTGAAAAGATTTTTATGTCAGACACAAATTTTGTTGTTGGAAGTGCTTTTACTCAAGCTGTTCAATATCCAATTATGCTGATTAATGTGTTTAAAATCATCATCAATGGTGGCTCATGATGAAGAGGTGGCTGTGGCTAGCTGGCTAGGGTGGGCTTAAATCAAGAAATTGTTGAACAAAGGCCGTTTACAATCGCTGCGTAAAACGGCTAGATTGGAGATTCGTCTATTAATCCCCTTCGACACCAACGGAATAGTTATGAATTACCAGAACGATGATTTACGTATTAAAGAAATTAAGGAACTCCTGCCACCTGTTGCCCTGCTAGAAAAATTTCCGGCTACAGTGTTTGCAGCAGAGACGGTGTCGCAATCTCGCGGTGCAATTCATCAGATCCTCAAAGGTAAAGACGATCGTTTGTTGGTGATTATCGGTCCATGTTCTATTCATGATGTTGAAGCCGCCAAAGAGTACGCTCAGCGTTTGCTTAGCCTGCGCCAAGAGTTGAACGGTGAGCTTGAAATCGTGATGCGAGTTTACTTTGAAAAGCCGCGTACTACGGTAGGGTGGAAGGGGCTTATCAACGACCCACATATGGATAGCAGCTATCAGATTAATGATGGGCTACGTATCGCACGTAAGCTGTTACTCGATATCAATGATATTGGCTTACCGACTGCGGGCGAGTTCCTCGATATGATCACGCCACAGTATCTGGCTGATTTGATGAGCTGGGGCGCAATCGGTGCACGTACCACCGAATCTCAGGTCCATCGAGAGCTGGCTTCTGGCCTCTCCTGTCCAGTCGGGTTCAAGAATGGCACCGATGGTACAATTAAAGTTGCTATAGATGCGATTAACGCAGCAAGCGCCGCGCATTGTTTCTTATCAGTCACCAAGTGGGGTCATTCGGCTATCGTGAATACTAGCGGTAATGGTGATTGCCACATTATTTTACGTGGTGGTAAAGAGCCAAACTATAGCGCCGCCCACGTGCAGGAAGTAAAGGCAGGGCTGAAGAAAGCTGGCTTGGCCGAGCAGATCATGATTGATTT
Source organism: Hafnia sp. HMSC23F03 (assembly GCF_001816025.1). NCBI lineage: Bacteria > Pseudomonadati > Pseudomonadota > Gammaproteobacteria > Enterobacterales > Hafniaceae > Hafnia > Hafnia sp. HMSC23F03. The sequence goes on along the minus strand of NZ_KV824231.1, from coordinate 46,254 downwards.
CAGCCACGCGAACAGTAGCAAGCAGTTTAAAAAACAGCTTGAAGTTTGTACCGATGTTTGCGACCAGATTAAAGCGGGCGACAAAGCGATCATGGGCGTGATGATTGAAAGCCATCTCGAAGAGGGAAACCAGAATCTGGAAGGCTCTGAGCCACTGGTTTATGGCAAAAGTGTTACCGATGCCTGCATTGGTTGGAACGATACTGAAACGGTGCTGCGTCAACTGGCTCAGGCTGTTAAAGTGCGTCGTGGCTAAATGCCCTTCATGACGATAAAAGCCCACGCTGTGGGCTTTTTACTAAATAAAATCTGATAACTGTGGTTATTGTTGCTGTTCCATTTCCTGAGCCAAATCGCTTTTGACCTGCGCTTTCTGTTCTGGTGTTAATACTTTGCTCAGATTAAAGAAATACTGCATACGATAGTAGCGTGCTTGCTCTTGTGCTTTACCAAATGCGGCGATTTGTTTTTTAACTGCAGCTTCGTCCCATTTCCCTGAATCAATAATATTAATCAGCAGACCATTCTGGATATCTTTAGTATCAATAGATGCCATTTTTTTATCGGTTTCGGCACGAAGGGTCTTAATCTTCTCAACCTGAGAGGGGGTTAAATGCAGGTGCTGAATCATCGGATCTTGCTGTGCTTCCGGTTGCGAGTTTCCGCCAGTGTTACTTGATGCCAATGCTAAGCTAGAAAAAACGAGCGCGGATACTGCAATTGCGGTTTTAGAAAATTTGTTCATTGATATAATTCCAAGTGTGGTCGAAAAAGAGAGTAGGCAATACTGTAATATATTAACAAGTTTGTGTTGTAATGAATTGTGTTAACTCGTAAATAGCCTAGCGTTAATGAGTTGTTCAAATTATGAATTTATCAAGTCCATCATTATGGTGAATGCGCTTATTTAAATTTAATCTGAATGGCTAAATAATAGCAGACAATAAAAAAGCGCCATGAGGCGCTTTTTTATTGTCCAGAAAAGGCGAGATTATTTCGCTTTACCCTGATTTGCAACGGCAGCAGCTTTAGCGGCAATCTCAGCGGCATCACCAAGATAATAACGCTTTAATGGTTTCAGATTTTCATCAAACTCATACACCAACGGCACGCCGGTAGGGATATTAAGCTCAAGAATTTCATCTTCGCTTAGGTTATCTAAATATTTCACCAGCGCACGCAGTGAGTTGCCATGTGCAGCGATAATCACACGTTCGCCGCTGGCGATGCGTGGCTTAATCACATCGGTCCAGTAAGGGATCACTCGGTCTATCGTGGTGGCCAAGCTTTCAGTCACTGGCAATTCTTGCTCGCTCAGTTTAGCGTAGCGCGGATCGTGCCCAGGATAGCGCTCATCTTCTTTCGTCAATTCTGGTGGTGTGACCGCAAAACCACGGCGCCACAGTTTCACTTGTTCATCGCCATATTTTTGGGCAGTTTCGGCTTTGTTTAAACCTTGCAAAGCACCGTAATGACGTTCATTCAATTTCCATGATTTCTCAACCGGCAGCCACTGTTGCTCTAGCTCATCAAGTACGTTCCACAGCGTGTGAATGGCGCGTTTCAGCACAGATGTGTAAGCGAAGTCAAAGGAGAAGCCCTGTTCTTTTAAAAGCTTACCTGCAGATTTTGCCTCTGCACGCCCTTTGTCAGACAGCTCTACGTCAGTCCAGCCAGTAAAGCGGTTTTCTTTGTTCCACTCGCTTTCACCGTGTCGTACCAAAACTAATTTCGTTACAGCCATGGGGAAACTCCTTAGAGTAATTTGTTAAATGATAACTATTATCATTATATTGCCATCATCGGGCAAACAGCAATAGCTGAGTTTAAACATAGCTAATTTCGGGAGGGATGGGTATGCACAAAAAGTTATTGATGGAATAGAGAAACAAAGGAGAAACAGTGAAAACGCCTCGCGAATGATGCCCACTAAAAGTGCGAGGCGTTTTGGGCATTATTTTTTCTTCAAGCAATCGCTCATGAAGGTTTGACGTTCGCCTTCTTTGAAGGTTTTGGTTTTCGCTTCGGCGTTACAGGTTTTCATTTTTTGTTGCTGAGGCGTCAGGGTGGTTGCGGTAGGGTTGGTTTCGGCTTTTAAGCAAGTGCTCATAAAGTTTTTTCGAGCATCGCCGCTCAGGGATTGGCTGCTCGCTTGCTGGCTACAGTCAGTCATTTTCTTTTGCTGGGCGAGCTGTTTCGCTGATGGGGCTTTAACTGCTTTACTCTCCTTGGATGCAGGATCGGCAGCCAGAGCACTACCAGCCAGCAGTAGACCTGCCATTAAAGGGAGAACTTTGCGCATAAACATAGATGATTCCTTATTTTTGCCGTCGTTTTGTTGCTTTAGATTAATTATTGCTGAGACATACAGCTACGTAATAAGCGTAGATGGCAATTCAAAGAAAAGGAATGAGACTTTTATAAAAGTGTCTTGAAAACAGTGAGAAACGGATAAATCTCAGGGGAATATAGTCGTCTTACATTCCTAATTCAGTTGGTAGAAACAAAAAAGCACTGCCGTTTAAGGCAGTGCTTCGACGAGTGAGAACCATCAGTTTTTAGGTGGCTGTTCCGCTTTGGCTGGGTGTAGCAATAAATATACCGCAGGGATCACCAGCATTGAGAGCAGAGGTGCGCTGACCATACCGCCAATCATCGGGGCTGCAATTCGTTGCATGACCTCAGAGCCCGTGCCGCCGCCCCACATTATAGGCAGTAAACCCGCCATAATCGTGGCTACCGTCATCACTTTTGGCCGTACTCGCAGCACGGCTCCTTCGTGTAACGCCGCCAACATTTGTCGATGAGTTAATGGCTGGTCACCTTGCTGATGTTTTGCAACGGCATGATTGAGATAAAGCAGCATAATTACCCCAAACTCGGCTGACACACCTGCCAAAGCGATAAAGCCCACGGCACCGGCAACCGACAGGTTATAACCTAGCAGATAAAGCAACCATACGCCGCCGATTAGGGCGAAGGGCAGGGTGCACATGATCAGCAGGGCATCACGGATCTTGCCAAAGGTGATGTAGAGCAGGACAAAGATGATCATCAACGTAAGCGGTAATACCATTTGCAGCTTGGCACTGGCGCGTTCCATATACTCAAATTGTCCAGACCAGCTTAACGAAACGCCTTCAGGCAATTTCACCTGTTCTGCTACCACGCTCTGCATTTCTTCGACTGCTGACTTCAGATCGCGGCCACGGAGGTCAACGTACACCCAATCAGAAAGACGCGCGTTTTCGCTTTTCAACATAGGTGGCCCTTCGCTAATACGAACCTGAGCTAAATCCCCCAGCGCGACCTGAGCCCCGCTCGCGGTAACCACCGGTAACGCCTTCAGTTTCTCAACGGAATCGCGAATTTCACGTGGGTAGCGGATATTGATGGGGAAACGTTCTCGTCCTTCGATAGTTTCGCCAATATTTTCACCGCCGATAACGCTTGATACCAACGATTGCAGTTCTTTGACGGTCACTCCGTAGCGAGCTGCTGCGATACGATTAATATCAATATCGATATAGCGCCCGCCGGTCATGCGCTCAGCCAGCGCAGACGTAACGCCGGGTACCTTTTGTACTACGCGTTCAATCTGTTCGGCGACGTCCCCAATCTGCTGTAGATTATTACCGTTAACCTTGATACCCACGGGGCTTTTTATGCCGGTAGATAGCATATCCAGACGGTTACGAATTGGAGGCACCCAGACATTGGCAATCCCCGGTACCTGAACGCGAGCGTCGAGTTCGGCAATCAGCTTGTCCATGGTCATGCCTTCGCGCCACTGTTCGCGAGGTTTAAAGCGAATGGTTGTTTCCAGCATGGTGAGCGGGGCGGGATCGGTGGCGCTCTCCGCGCGGCCAGCTTTACCAAAGACGCTTTCGACTTCGGGTACGGTTTTGATTAAGCGATCGGTCAGTTGTAACAGGCGGCTGGCTTCACGGGCAGAAATACCGGGCAGCGATGAAGGCATGTACAACAAATCACCTTCGTCGAGTGATGGCATAAACTCACTGCCTAATCGACTTAGCGGATACGCAGTGGCTAACAGCAATGCGGCGGCTATCACCAACGTGGTTTTAGGGCGCGCCAGCACCCAATCTAATAAAGGATGATAGGCTTTAATCAGCCAACGGTTGATTGGATTCGCATTTTCATCAGGGATTTTTCCTCGAATGAAATAGCCCATCAGAACGGGCACGAGAGTAATACCTAAACCCGCGGATACCGCCATGGCATACGTTTTTGTGAAGGCGAGTGGAGAGAACATTTTTCCCTCCTGCGCTTCCAGAGCGAATACTGGAATAAACGACAAAGTAATAATCAGTAAACTGCAAAACAGCGCGGGGCCCACTTCGACGGCGGCTTTTTCGGCAATTTGCCAATACTCCGCATTGCTTGGCGTGCGATTTTCATTCTCGTGTCGCCACTGCTCGAGCACCTTATGCATGTTTTCGATCATCACGATCGCGGCATCGACCATAGCCCCAATGGCGATCGCGATACCTCCCAGCGACATGATATTAGCGTTCACCCCCTGATAATGCATGATGACGAACGCTCCCAAAATCCCTAACGGCAGACTGATAATGGCCACCAATGCCGAACGGAAATGGAACAGGAATAGCGCACAAATTACGGCAACCACGATGAACTCTTCCAGCAATTTATGCGACAGGGTTTCAATGGCGCGTTCAATGAGCTGAGAGCGATCGTAGGTTGTTACGATTTTCACGCCGGGAGGCAGACTTTTTTGCAACTCCTGCAGTTTGTCTTTGACGGCATTGATGGTTTCAAGGGCGTTTTTACCCGAGCGCATCACGATGATCCCACCCGCGACCTCACCTTCACCGTTGAGTTCGGCTACGCCACGGCGCATCTCCGGCCCTAAACGTAATGTTGCGACGTCAGATAGCATCACTGGCACGCCGTTACGGTTAGCGATGACGACGTTACGGAAGTCGTCTAGCGATTGCAGGTAACCAGAGGTTCGCACCATATATTCCGCTTCGCCCAGTTCGAGAACCGAACCGCCGCCTTCCTGATTCGCGGATTTAATCGCGGTGGAGATTTGCTCATGGGTAACGTTAAGCGCGCGCATTTTTTCCGGCTGTAAGACAACCTGATACTGACGAACCATCCCGCCAACGCTGGCAACTTCGGAAACGTTAGGCACCGTTTTTAGCTCATATTTCAGCGTCCAGTCCTGCAATGCCCGCAAATCGGCTAGGCTATATTTTCCTGTGGTATCGGTTAGCGCATATTCATAAACCCAGCCCACCCCAGTGGCATCGGGGCCTAATGATGCCTTGGCCTCTGGGGGCAGCGTAGACTGCGCCTGACTCAGGTACTCCAACACGCGTGAGCGTGCCCAGTAAGGGTCAGTGCCGTCATCAAACAGCACATAAACGTAAGAGTCGCCAAACATGGAAAAACCGCGTACGGTTTTAGCTCCGGGCACAGAGAGCATGGTGGTCGTGAGCTGATAGGTCACTAGATTTTCAACCACCTGTGGTGCTTTGCCTGGGTAGCTAACGCGAATAATGACCTGCGTATCTGAGAGATCGGGCAGAGCATCCAGCGGTGCTTTCTGTACTGCCCACAACCCCCACACCGCTAGGCCGATAGCCGCGAGCAGCACCAGCAGGCGATTTTTGAGCGACCAGCGTATTACGGAGGCGATCATGATTGGCCTCCCGACATGTCCATTTTCATCTCTGCTGGCATGATGTGGCGGATAACAATGCCATTTTCATCCATGCTGAAGCTGAAGTTGATATGGGAGCCGATTTGCACGCCTTCGGGCAGTTTTCCTTCTGGCAAGGTGAAGTCCATGGTCATGGGACCCCATTTCAGGGCGGGTATAGCTTCATGGCTGATGGTCACATTTTCGCCATCCACCGCTTTAATCACGCCGGTTGTCGTGTACTGGGGGGTTTGTGATATTTCGGCTGATGTCGTATCTGTAGCGGGTTTGTCATCACTAAATTGAGGCAACGCGTTACGTAGACTGGCTTCGGAGTCGAGCATGAACTGGCCAGAGGTCACGACAGATTGCCCGTCAGTGATGCCATCCTTGATTTCAACCCACTCACCCTGTGATTCACCGGTACGCACGGCAACCGGCGTAAAGTGCCCATTGCCGTCGCTTAGCAGTAGGTGAGTATTTTCACCGGTAGTAATGAGTGCAGACTGTGGAACGGCCAATGCGCTGCGTTCACGGCTGCTGACGCTGGCAACGTTTAAATACATGCCGGGTTTTAATTGCTGCTTAGGATTGCTGAGTTCAATGCGCGCTTTTAGATTACGGGTAGTTGCATCAAGTTCGGGCAACAGCTCGCTAACGCGTCCAGAGAAACTAACGCCCGGCCATGCGCTGCTGGTGGCCGTGACGCTATCGCCCAAGCGAAGTCTATCGGCCTGTGACTGCGGGTAATCAATGACAACCCATACCGGATCGAGACTGGCGAGTTCAAATAGTGGTTGAGCGGTTGCAACCTGCTGCCCTTCACGAACTTCTAGCTTGGAAACATAGCCTCTGCGCGGAGCCGTAATCGTCATGCGAGGTTGTACTTTGCCGCTGCGTTCTACCGCACGGATAACGCTTTCAGGCATAAACTGCAGTGCTAAACGTTGGCGAGCAGCCTGAGTGAGCGCGCTATCACCCATTGCTCGGATCGCCAGATATTCTTGCTGAGCGCTGCTCCAACTCGGATTCCAGATGACGGCTAACGTTTCACCAGCCTTAACGCTTTGCTGCAAGGCTCTCACTTTTAACTGCTCGATAACTCCCGCGCTGGGAGCGGAGAGAGTGCTTAACGTGCGCTCATTGACCGCGACGGTGCCATAGGCTTTCAAATTACTGGTAAACGTATGGCGTTCGGCAACGGCAGTTTTTATGCCTAGATTTTGCTGCTGACGTGCACTGATGCTGACGCCATTGTCGGATTCTTGTCCTGACTCATTGGCGTAACGCGGCACCAGCTCCATATCCATAAACGGGGATTTTCCTGGCTTATCGAATCGCTGGCCAGGAACCATGGGATCGTACCAATACAGCACTTTCCGCCCATCGTCTGAAGCCTGTTTAGTCGGCTCTAATTCATTAGAACTGTGGGATTGTGAGCCTAGCGTATAGCCTCCCCAGCCCGCGATGAACAAGGCAGCAACAATAGCGCTTAACGTAAATTTATTTTTCATAGTGCAGCCCCTTGCGGAATGAGATAGCGGATTGAGGCCCAGATTTTGGCCATTTCACGTTCTGCAGCCACGGAGGCTAATTCGCTTTCCAAGAGGTCGCGTCGACCACTCATCACTTCGGCTAAGGAACTGCTACCTGTGCGGTATTGGGCTTCTAGCAGACGAATTTTTTGTTGCTGTAGCGGTACGACTTCTTGCTGTTGGCGCTGCCAACGGCTTTGCGCCGCCTGATATTGAGCAATGAGAGTATCTAGCTGAGCGCGATGATCTCGCTGAATGAGCGTGAGCTGATCGTTAGCCTCCATGCTGCGAGACACATCAGCGGCATAGTCTTTATCCTGACGTTTGGATTTAAACAGCGGCAGATCGACGGTAAACATAACGCCGGCCATGTCCTCATAATCATCCCCACGTTTAGCGTAATAGACCTCTACTCCCACATCGGGCACGGCGGCGAGCGCAGTTTGCTCCGATCGGGCATGTGCGACGTCTGATTCACGTTTGGCCTGTAGCACTTCGGGATGGCGGTCGATGGCTTGAATGAGCACATCACGATCGGCTGGCAAGCGTTGATAGCGGGGCAGAGAACCCGCCGTGCGAACGTCGCTTTCGCCCGTTAGCTGCATCAGGCGTGCCTGCGCGACCTGTACATCGCGGCTGGCATCGGTGACCCGATCTTGCATCGCGGCTAAGGTGAGTTTGGCGTCAATGGCACTGCTCGGTGCGCTACCGTTGGCGACGCTAGCATTTTGCAGTGGGAGTTGGCGTTGCCCTTCGCTGACCAGTTTTTTGGCTTGCTCTTCGCTACGCTGAGCTAATGCTAAATCGAGCCATGCTTGTGCGGTGTCTCGCTGTAGCTGAGCTTGAATGGCAAGCGAATTAGCCGCTGTTTTAGCCGCTTCTGCGCGCAGGGTATCGGCTTTACGCTCTCGTTTTTCGCTGCTGACGTAGTCTTGCATAATGCCAACGCGCTGCATGGTCATCCCTTCACGCGTTAATCGTCGTCCGTTATCCCCGCCAACGGGGACGTTTTCGATACCAAACTTTAATTTTGGATCGGGAAGTTGAGTGGCAGAGTCAGCCATGTTTTCCAGTGCATTAACCTGATGCTGGTTAGCCGAGAGCGCTGCCGAGTATTTTTGGGCGGCATTCAGGGCTTCATCCAAGCTCAGGTTTGCCGCTTGAGAAGCGGCAGGCAGGAAAAACATCGCCGCCAGCCACGCCGCAATACGGCGCTGCTTTCGGTTTTGCATGATGTTTCCCCGTTACTGAACTGGACGGATTTCAGTTAATTGATAACCAGATTCGGTTTGAATAAAGCTGAAATTCACCTTGCTATCTGGTTCGACAGGCTTAATGGCGGAGGTGGACGGCAGAGAAAATGTCATGGTCATCGCTGGCCAATGCAGTGCTGGGATAGGAGCATGGGTTAGCGAGACGCCGTTCTCTTGGCTCCAGCTTTTCACGGTGCCAGAAGAATGATAGACGGTAGCGTTAGTGTCATGATGCTGCATGCCGTCATGCATATTGCTCATGTCATGATGTTGGGTATTGGCAAGCAGCGGTGTAGACAGTGTCAGTGCAGACAGAACAGCGGTTGTCACGCATAGGGCGCGGATATTGATGATATAAGACATAAAAATAACTCCTGTAAAAAAGACGAAAACCCGCTGTGCGTTGGTAAAAACAGCACAGCAAAACCAGATTGAGGTTTTACGTCAGGAGTTATTCTCTAAAGCGACAAAAGCGTATTTCGGCTGGAGGGCCGATGGAAGGGGGCTGACGCCATTCGACATCGGCAGGTAGCTCAACGGCAGCAAGATCTATCGCCGCGATTTCAGTACTCACGGGGATTGCATGTAGCGTTAACTGCGCTTCAGCATGATCTTGCTTCATGCTGTCCGGAGAACAGTGCTTCTCGCACATGGTTTCCGATACTTGCATGTGATGCGCCACTACGGCAGGGGCACCTTGCATATGGGTCACATGCTGGATCATCGGTGCCGGGCCATCGACATTCATATTGCATTGGTGACCCGCAATAGCCAACTGCGCATTCAGTAACGCCCAACAAGCAACTAACACAGTCGCCCACACGTTTCTCACGCGTAGGTTATGCATTCGTTGCTGAAGTTTGCTGCTGATAGACATGGAAATGGTCAGTCACTCAAAAATAATCGGCTTCCAGTGTAGCGTTTAGCGCCAAGTGTGAACAAGGGCTGGTGGGTAAAGAACTGTCAGGAGGGGATGTTTTTTAAAATCAGTAGGTTGATTTAACTTTTTTGTTACTGATGGGTAACTTTTAAGGGCGTTGTGGTGAAAGGTTTCGTACGCCTAAAGCATCGAATATC
>NZ_KV824231.1:36467-36677 GCF_001816025.1 Hafnia sp. HMSC23F03 | reverse complement strand
TAAAGCATCGAATATCACATAAGCCTTGTGCAGGTGTCCGAGTCGGCGAATCCTAGCCTTCATTCCTCACTTCGGCTGAAGAATAACGTGCCGGAAAAGGTCAACTTCAAAACAAAAAGCGTGGCCGGTTTTTAGTTTAAGTCTTCGTAGGGAGAGCCGGCACGACAGGGATGTCATGACGGAGTTTGGGGCGCCCTGGATGGGCGATAC
>NZ_KV824231.1:0-36447 GCF_001816025.1 Hafnia sp. HMSC23F03 | reverse complement strand
ACCGGAGCGGAAATGGCGTCTCGGATAAAAGCGCACAGATGCCGCGAGTGCGCTACTGCCTAAAACTCACCCCTTCACCACAAACCAATATGTCGTTGCCGCCTGATACTCTTCACCCGGTTTTATAAAGCAATCTGGCTGCGGCCATTCAGGATGGTTAGGGGTATCAGGTAAAAACTCACTTTCTAACGCCACGCCGGCATAAGCCGCGTATTGTGCTCCCCGACGATCCGGCGTTCCTGCCAAAAAATTACCGCTGTAAAGCTGCAGGGCAGGGGCATCAGTAAATACCTGCATTTCAATTTTGCCATCGGCTGCGGTGAGGATCGCGGCTGGGTGGCTGCCGTTATGGCAGGTGTCATGCAGCAGATAGGCATGATCGTAGCCTTTGACGCGTTGTTGGCAGCGATCTTTCAGCAGGTCTTGCTGCAACGTTTTGGCTTGGCGGAAATCCATGCCGCTACCGGTGACGTCGGTGAGGTCGCCGCAGGGGATACCATCACTTTCAACCGGTAGGTATTTATCAGCAAACAACTGAAGTTTCTGCGCTAACGCATCGGTTGTTGAGCCGTCGCCATCTAAATTGAAATAGGCATGGTTGGTTAAGTTTACCGGGCAGGTTTTATCCACAGTCGCCTGCCAGCTAATTTCAATACGGTTGTCTTCGGTTAAACGGTAGGTCGTTTGCACAGCAAGATGGCCAGGAAATCCCTGATCGCCATCGGCCGATTCCAACCGATAAGTGACGTGGTGAGTATCATGAGAAACGCGTTCCCAGCGGCGTTTGTCAAAACCTTCAGGACCGCCGTGCAGGAGGTTTTCTCCTTGGCTTGGCTGCAAGACGATTTTTTCGCCTTGATAGACATATTGAGCCTTGGCAATACGGTTAGCATAGCGGCCAACCGTGGCACCGAAAAAAGCGCTTTGCTGAGTAAACTGCTCAGGTGTTTGGCAGCCGAGCAGCACCTCGCGCATACTGCCATCGTTGAGTGCGATCTGACATGAGACCCAGGTAGCGCCCCAGTCCATAAAGGTTGCAATGCTACCGGACTTGTTAGTCAGCGTTGTGAATTGGAACGGTTCGCCATCAGGGGCTCGTGAAGATTCAGAGTGATTTAGCATACGCTGGCTCCCTGCGATGGGTAACAAACGTAGAAAGTCTCTTTAATCCCCGTTTGCGCCTGATATTCACGCTCAACGGTGGCGCGGACTTCATCGACCAGATCTAGTGACATCAGCGCAACGATACAGCCGCCAAAACCACCGCCAGTCATACGAACGCCACCACGTTCGCCAATCACGTTTTTCACGATGTCGACTAATTTATCAATAGGCTTCACGGTGATTTCAAAATCGTCGCGCATGGAAGCGTGGGATTCAGCCATCAATGTTCCCATCAATTTGAGATCGCCCGCGGCGAGCGCTTTGGCAGCGGCTTCGGTGCGATCATTTTCCGTGATAACGTGGCGCGCACGACGGGCAACCAGAGGGTCAAGACCCGCCTGTTTGGCTTCGAATTCGGCCTGTGTGACATCGCGCAGTGCTTTGACGTTGAAGTATTTTGCTGCTGCTTCGCATTGCTGACGGCGGGTGTTGTATTCACTGTCAACAAGACCACGTTTAACGTTGGAATTGATAATGACCACTGCAACGTCTTTTGGCATCGGTACGGAGTGGGTTTCCAGTGAGCGGCAGTCAATCAGCAAAGCATGTTTTTCTTCGCCTAAGGCAGAGATTAATTGATCCATAATTCCGCAGTTGCAGCCAACAAATTTGTTTTCCGCTTCTTGGCCATTTAGCGCTAGCTGCACACCATCTAGTGGTAAGTCATACAGCGCTTGGAATGCCTGCCCAACAGCAACCTCAAGCGAAGCAGAAGAACTTAACCCTGCGCCCTGTGGCACGTTGCCGCTAATGACTAGATCGACGCCGCCAAAGTTTGGGTTACGAATCTGCAAATACTTCACTACGCCGCGAACGTAGTTGCTCCACATCTTTGTAGGGTGGGATTCAAACGGCGCATCAAGAGAGAATTCATCTTGCTCATTATCATAATCGGCGGCAATAACGCGTACAGTACGATCGTCACGCTTGGCACAGCTGATCACCGTCTGATAATCGATGGCACAAGGTAGTACGAAGCCATCGTTATAATCGGTGTGTTCACCGATCAAATTTACACGACCCGGTGCCTGCACGGTCATTGCCGGAGCATAGCCAAAATAACGGGTAAAAATATCCTGTGTCACACTAGCAAGTTGTTGCAGACTCATTTTCGTTTCCTTATTTGGCATTGGCTTCACGGTAATGGACGTCGCTAACGGCACGCAGACGTTCGGCGGCTTGCTCAGCGGTTAAATCGCGCTGAGTTTCGGCCAGCATTTCGTAGCCGACCATAAATTTACGCACGGTTGCGGAGCGCAACAGTGGGGGATAGAAATGCGCATGCAACTGCCAGTGTACACAGTCAATCTCATGGAACGGTGCACCGTGCCAGCCCATCGAATATGGAAAGGAACACTGGAAAAGGTTGTCATAGCGACTGGTCAATTTTTTCAACGCAACCGCTAAGTCAGCTCGTTGCTCTGCGTTGATATCTGTCATACGTAGCACGTGCGTTTTAGGGAGTAACAGCGTTTCGAACGGCCATGCTGCCCAGTAAGGCACAACGGCGATCCAATGCTCAGTTTCAACTACGGTGCGGCTACCATCGGCCATTTCACGCTTTGCATAGTCCAGCAGCATGGGAGAGTGATGCTGGGCGAAATAGGCTTGCTGTAAGCGATCTTCACGTGCGGCTTCATTCGGCAGGAAACTGTTTGCCCAAATCTGACCGTGTGGATGCGGATTTGAGCACCCCATCGCGGCACCTTTATTCTCAAAGACTTGCACCCATGGGTAGGTTTTACCCAGATCGGCGCTTTGCTGCTGCCAGGTTTTCACAATTTCTTCGAGTGCAGGCAGCGAGAGTTCAGGCAACGTTTTACTATGATCTGGCGAAAAACAGATGACGCGACTGGTGCCTCGTGCACTTTTACAGCACATCAGCGGATCTTCATTTTGCGGCGCATCGGGCGTATCCGGCATCAGCGCGGCAAAATCATTGGTAAAAACATAGGTACCAGTGTAATTCGGATTTTTGTCCCCGGTGACACGCGTATTGCCCGCGCACAAAAAACAGTCGGGATCGTGCTGAGGTAGCTGTTGATTCGACGGTGTTTCCTGTGCACCCTGCCACGGGCGTTTGGCTCGATGCGGGGAGACCAACACCCACTGATCGGTCAATGGGTTATAACGGCGATGAGGGTGATCGACCGGATTAAATGTGGTCATTTTAAACATACTCCTTTGAATATTATTCTGGATAACCCTGTGGGTTCTGTGACTGCCAGCGCCAGGTGTCCTGCGCCATATCGTCCAGAGTTCGGGTCACACGCCAGTCGAGGTCTTTATCTGCGCGAGTTGAATCAGCCCAATAGGCGGCGAGATCGCCAGCGCGGCGTGGGGCAAAGTGATAGTTGACTGGTTTGCCACAGGCTTTACTGAAGGCATTCACTACCTGCAAGACGCTATAGCCCACACCTGCGCCGAGGTTGTAAATATGTACGCCGGGTTTATTGGTCATCACGTTTAGCGCGGCTAAGTGCCCATCGGCTAAATCGACAACGTGGATGTAATCACGCACGCCGGTACCATCTTCGGTTGGATAGTCATTGCCAAAAATCGCCAGAGAATCTCGGCGACCCACGGCAACTTGGGCAATATAGGGCATCAGGTTATTTGGAATCCCCTGTGGATCTTCACCCATTAGGCCTGACGGATGTGCTCCAACAGGGTTGAAATAGCGCAGTAGGCTAACGCTCCAGTCAGGATCCGCGCGATGCAAATCCTCAAGCATTTGTTCAACCATCAATTTACTGCGGCCATATGGGCTGGATGGGTTGCCAGTCGGGAAATCTTCCACATAAGGGATTTTTGGCTGGTCGCCATAAACGGTCGCGGATGAGCTGAAAATCATATTTTTAACGTTTGCCGCACGCATGGCTTCCAGTAACACCAAGGTTCCGCTAACGTTATTATCGTAATACTCCAAAGGCTTTTGCACGGACTCGCCTACGGCTTTTAGCCCAGCAAAGTGGATAACGGAATCAATGCGGTTTTCAGCAAAAATACGATCCAGCAAGGCGCGATCGCGAATATCGCCCTGATACAGGGTGGGTGTCTTGCCAGTAAGCGTGTTGATACGTTCCAAAACGCTGGCTTTGCTGTTGCAAAGATTGTCTAAGATGATTGGTGTATGCCCAGCGGTGATTAACTGAACACAAGTATGGCTGCCAATGTAACCGCTACCACCGGTGACTAAAACAATCATGATTCGCTCCTTTGGAACCTTCAATGTCATAAAGGTAGCATGAGAAAACCGTTAAAAAGGTGATCTATGCTAAATAAATGGAATCGTTTACACAACGATGTAAACGCCTAGTATTAGGACTAGCGTCCATTGTGAAGTGCGTAAGGTTGGTCTGCAAGCGCGGATTTAGCGTCGTGAAGTGGTAACGTTTACATTCAGTTCATTTGAGTTGAAAAAAGTGTCATGCGGTCATACAAAAGGAAAACTCTGTAAGACCGCTGATGACGAGTGACTTAAGCGTGGTACATCGGATAGGTAAAGAACAGCAGATGGATAAGGTTAAGCCCGAAATGGAAGAGGGTAGCGACCCAGAGTCGACCGCTCCACATCCAAGCTACGCCATAGATGACGCCCGCTAGCCCAGCAAAAACCACCATCAGCCAGCCGCCGGCATAGTGAGCTAAACCGAAAATAACCGCAGTGATGAGTAGAGCTGGAAGATGGCCTAACCATCCGCTTAAACGTTGCTGTAGATAACCACGAAATAGAGCTTCTTCGGCCAGAGAGACAAAAAAAAGATTAGCCAGCGCAAATTGCCCAATCCAACTTGGCTGATGCAATTCAATGCGTAAGCCACCCAGAGCAACGGCGATAAGTAGCAAAGCAGGTACGCTGATGCCCAATAGCAGCCAGTTCCAGTATGGACGAGAAGTGGTTGTGGAGGTGCGGAACAGCGTTGGCAATGCCAGCAGTAAAATAAATGGCACCAACGCTTTATCGAAATTGTAATACATCGAGAACGGCGCACTGTGCGGGCCTGCAATCACTTTATCGAGAATTTTTGGGTTATTGAAGCCAGGGACCAGGTGCAGAAAGAGTACGACGGCGGCCAAGACTAATAAGACTTCGCTGTTGAATCCCCCTTTTTGTTGGTTCTCCCAGCGATGCCGAGCTATGCCAGCCAGAGCGACAACGGCCATAAAGCCGAGCGCGTTGAAATTTAATATGCCTTGGCTAAAAGCGAGCGCGGTCGCAGATAGGAGCAAGAAAGCAGATAGCTGTCGTTGAAACGAAAGTACGGCTAATGACGCCGCAAGTGCACCCCACATAGGTAATTCCCTTAATATCTTATAGTTGAAGCCGAATGATAACACAGGGAAATTATTTAACTGCTCTGAGAAGCGGGCTTCGGTACAAAAGGAAGCCCGCATGATAATTAGATGCGATCTGTTTGATAGTGATAAGTATCGCCAGCGGGCACAAAAGTGAGACGGTGGGTAATACAATCGGGCGCATCTTCTGGATGATGGGAAACAAACAGTAATTGGCTGTTGCCATCTTTCATCAGAATATCAATCCAACGTTTGACCAACTGACGGTTGAGTGGATCGAGCCCTTGTAATGGTTCATCCAAAATCAGTAACGCGGGATGTTTGACTAAGGCGCGAGCAATCAGCGCCAAGCGCTGCTGTCCCCAAGAAAGGTCGTGAAATGGGTGATGACTTAAAGTACGCATGCCCAGTAAATCTAGCCATTGATCGGTGAGTTTTTCCTGCCGATCTGAGGTGGCTTGGTAGATACCAATCGAATCCAGAAAACCGGACAAAATGACGTTGCGTAAGCTAATGCTAACGCGATATTCCAGATGAAGATTACTGCTGACGTAACCGATGTGTTTTTTGATATCCCAAATGGTTTCACCACTGCCACGGCGACGACCAAATAACGTGAGTTCGTTGCTGTAGCCTTGCGGATGATCGCCGGTAATCAAGCTTAAAAGCGTTGATTTTCCAGCCCCATTTGGGCCGACGATCTGCCAATGTTGATCGGGATCGACTTGCCAATCCAAATGATTGAGGATCGGAAGATCGTTATACTGCACGACGCCATCTTTGAGAATGATACGTGGCTGATCGTTAGGTAATCGATCTTGCCTAGTGGGATCTTCAGTCTCAGGCAACTGCATGCCATCAAGCTTTTCACTGTGAGCTAACTGGGCAACGAGCGCCTGAGAAAGTACTTCTGTGCGACTTCCCACCTGAGTGAGTTCGCATTCCGCCAAAACGCCAACGTGTTGTATAAAATCAGGAATATCGTCAAAGCGATTAAGCACTAACACGGTGGTGACGCCTTGGGCATTTAGCTCTTGTAGCATTTGTGCCAACTGGGCGCGTGAGTTGATATCCAGCCCATCAAAAGGTTCATCCAACACCAACAAATCGGGCTGCGACATCAGCGTTTGGCACAGCAGTGCTTTGCGTGTTTCACCGGTGGAAAGATACTTAAAACGACGCGTTAGAAGTGGCTCAATGCCAAACTGAGCGGCTAATTGTTCGCAGCGCTGCGCATTTTTGATATCTGATTGAATGATTTCAGCCACGGTGCGGCCAGTATCGTCTTCGCCTTCGCTGAGCATATCGGTGTTATTACGCTGCCACTCGTCGCTGAGTAGTTTTTGTAATTGCTCGAAAGAGAGCCTGATACCATGCACAAACTGTGATTCTGCTAGGCCGTTCAACAGCGGCAGTTCCTGCGTTAACGCACGTGCTAGCGCCGATTTTCCGCTGCCGTTTGCCCCAACGAAAGCCCAACTTTCGCCAGAATGGATAATCAGGTTAGGTAAAAACAGCGTGCGGGTATCATTGAGGCGAAAGCGTGCCTGTGCAAAGTTTAACGAGGTCATACGGCTCCCAATATCGTCATTTTTTAGCTATTAGGGATAAGCAGAACGTGAGAGAGAGTCAAGGACAGAAGCGAGAGATTTTACTGATAAGCTACATAACGGAGCGATATCCCTCCGGTTAGGGAGGGAACGCTATTTTATCAAGAAGAGAACTTAGGCTAAGGTGGCTAAAATTACCTGATCGGCGTTGAACTGTGCCGTTACGGTTTTACCTAAACTTAATTTCAGATGCGCCATACTCTGGTTATCGACGGTGGAACACAGCGTGACGCCACCATCGAGTTGCACTAGGACTTCGCTATTCTCAGAACCAAGCTGAATATGGCTCACTTTTCCCGTTAGATTATTGTCTGCTGCACCG
The DNA here is from genome assembly GCF_001816025.1 of Hafnia sp. HMSC23F03. Lineage (NCBI taxonomy): Bacteria > Pseudomonadati > Pseudomonadota > Gammaproteobacteria > Enterobacterales > Hafniaceae > Hafnia > Hafnia sp. HMSC23F03. The sequence continues at coordinate 29,052 of NZ_KV824231.1, read as the reverse complement.
GTGAGCGATTCATCAGTAGTGAGTTTTACCCATGGTGCTTTGATTAGTACCAAAACTTCTTTGCCCGGCGCTAATGCCAAACGCTCGGCGCTTTGTTCGGTAATTGCTGCACGTAACACCGTTTTGCCATCGGCAAGTTGTACGCTTAGGTGCTGCTGAACCTGTTGGTGATCGCGTTCGGTCACGGTGCCAAAAAATTGGTTGCGTGCGCTGGTCTGCAAAGAAAAACGGGCAATTGCTGCTAGCAGGCTGTCCAGTGGCAGATCGTCTTTATTGAGCACATCAAAGGCTTTTTGCTGAATTTGCCCTAGCAAGTCGTACAGAGCAATCAGACGCTCGCCGTAACGAGTAATTTTTGCACCGCCGCCGCCTTTGCCTCCGGTGGCGCGTTCAACCAACGTCTCTTCCGAGAGCTGATTCATTTCGTTGACGGCATCCCACGCACTTTTATAGCTAATGCCTGCCAGTTTTGCCCCCTGACTGATAGAACCGGTGTGGCGTACCTGTTTGAGTAATTCGATACGACGCGGGTCGGCAAACAGGCGTTGCTGGAGTTTTAGCGTCAGTAAAATTTCGGCTTGCATAAGGTTCATCCTTCACAGGTTATCGCTGTATTTTCGCTGATAACGGCCCCAAGACGCAAACCGCATTGCATGATTAACACTAGACCGCACATTTGAGCCGTACATTTTACGCTAAGCTGTTTAATATATGCGGCGATATTCTGTATTATGAGTCAGCATTGGAAAATGCAGCATGATTGCTGCTACCAACACTGAGTGAGGTTGTTATGTTGGAATTACTGAAAAGTCTGGTATTCGCTGCCATCATGGTTCCCGTGGTGATGGCCGCTATACTTGGCTTGATTTATGGCTTGGGAGAAGTGTTTAACATTATCTCCAGTATTGGTCATTCTGAAGATAGACGTTCGAATCATTAAGAACGTGATACTGTTTCCGTTACGCCCAGCCATGTTGGGCGTTTCTATTTTTGACTACCGCTATTTCTACTCGATGTGCCCCCGCTAAATTTCTCATAAATCAAACCTATCTCATGTTTACTGATATTGTCAGTGACACTTTAGAACGCAACGTCATATAATCGACTACATAACGTATGACATAACATCATTCTATGGAGCCCGAGATGAAAGCGTGGAATAAACTGGCTGTTGGTACTCTTCTTGCCGTTGGCGTGAGCCAATTCGCCGTAGCGCAAGAGAAAGTCACCGTATTTGCCGCAGCATCGCTGACCAATGCGCTGCAAGATATTGCTGCACAGTATGAAAAAGGCAAAGACGTGAAAATTGTGTCTTCTTTTGCCTCTTCTTCTACGTTGGCGCGCCAGATTGATCAGGGAGCACCTGCCGATCTGTTTATCTCGGCCGACCAGCAGTGGATGGATTTTGCTATTGATAAAAAAGCAATGGTTGCCGATACCCGTATTACTCTGCTGGGTAATGAATTAGTGCTGGTGGCGTCTAAAGACAGCAAAATCGATAAAGTGAATATCGATAAAAAAACTGACTGGAAAGCATTGCTGAACGGTGGTCGTTTGGCGGTTGGCGATCCGGATCACGTTCCAGCAGGTATTTATGCGAAAGAAGCTCTGCAGAAACTGGGCGCGTGGGACGAACTGTCTCCACAAATGGCGCGCGCGAATGACGTCCGTGCCGCACTGGCGCTGGTGGAACGCGATGAAGCTCCGCTAGGTATTGTGTACGGCTCTGATGCCGTTGCCAGCAAAAAAGTGAAGGTTGTCGGTATTTTCCCTGCTGATTCACACAAACCTGTTGAATATCCAATGGCGATTGTCAAAGACAAACAAACGCCTGCGGTTACCGCCTTTTATGATTACCTGCGTACTCCTGAAGCCGCAGCCATCTTTACTCGTTATGGATTTACTCCGCGCTAATGTTTCTGAGTGCATATGAGTGGGAAGCGGTTGTCCTTAGCCTGCAAGTGGCCGGGACGGCCGTTATCTTCAGCCTCCCTGTTGGCATTTTTACCGCATGGGTGTTGGTTCGTTGCAACTTTCCTGGTAAGTCTCTGCTCGACAGCATTATCCATTTACCGCTGGTTTTACCGCCTGTGGTGATTGGCTATCTGCTTTTGGTTGGCATGGGGCGCAAAGGTGTTATTGGCGCTTGGCTCTACGACTGGTTTGGTTTTAGCTTTAGTTTCAGCTGGCACGGAGCGGCGTTGGCGTCGGCGGTGGTTGCTTTTCCTTTAATGGTTCGCGCGATTCGTTTAGCGCTGTCTGCCGTTGATTCTAAGCTTGAACAAGCGGCGCGTACGCTCGGCGCGAATCCGTGGCGAGTCTTTTTCACTATTACGCTGCCGCTATCGTTTCCGGGCATTTTAGCCGGAACCGTGCTTGCCTTTGCCCGTTCGTTAGGTGAGTTTGGCGCGACAATTACCTTTGTTTCCAATATTCCGGGTGAAACGCGAACCATCCCGCTAGCCATGTATACGCTGATTGAAACCCCAGGCGCTGAAGCCGACGCCGCACGGTTATGTGCTATCGCCATCGTGTTATCACTGGTTTCATTGCTGTTATCAGAATGGTTGGCTCGCTGGAGCCAGAAACGCTTGGGAGGCTAAGACGCATGTTAGAACTTGATATTCATCAGCGCCTTGGCGATCTGAATTTAGACGTTAAAGCGACCCTTCCTTCAAAGGGGATCACCGCTATTTTTGGCTTATCCGGCGCGGGAAAAACGTCGCTCATCAACGTGATTGGCGGGCTTACTCGTCCGCAGAAAGGCTCAGTTATCCTGAACGGACGAGCGCTGGTTGATTGCCAACGCCGTATCTGTCTACCACCAGAAAAACGTCGCATCGGTTACGTGTTTCAAGACGCGCGGTTGTTTCCACACTATCGGGTGCGTGGAAATTTGGAATATGGCATGGCTGATTCAATGCGCTCGCAGTTTGACAGTATTGTGCGATTACTGGGCATTGAGGCGTTGTTAGACCGTTTCCCTTTCAGTTTATCGGGAGGCGAAAAACAGCGCATTGCGATTGGCCGTGCGTTACTCACGGCACCAGAAGTGATGCTAATGGATGAGCCGTTGGCTTCGCTGGATTTACCGCGCAAACGCGAGCTGTTGCCGTATCTGGAACGTTTGGCGCAGGACGTCAATATTCCGATCCTTTACGTCAGCCATAGTATGGATGAGATCCTTCAGTTAGCGGATCATGTGTTGCTGCTCGACCAAGGGAAGGTTCGGGCGTTTGGCTTACTCGAAGACGTGTGGGCGAGCAGCGCCTTGCGGCCATGGCTGCAGAAAGAAGAGCAGAGCAGCGTGCTGAACGTGAGTGTGTTAAAACACCATGAATCTTATGCGATGACGGCGTTGTCTGTGGGCACACAGCATATTTGGGTGGGGAAATTGGATGTACAGCCACAAACCCATTTACGTATTCGTATTAATGCCGCCGATGTTTCTTTAGTACCTGAACCGCCAGTGGCGAGCAGTATTCGTAATATATTAGCGGCCACGGTGCTTGAGTGTTTGGACGTCGATGGTCAGGTAGAAGTGAAGCTATCGGTGGGGAATGCGATTCTTTGGGCGCGAATTACACCGTGGGCTCGAGATGACTTGAATATCCACGCCGGCCAGCAGCTTTATGCACAGATAAAAAGCGTGTCTATTAGCCGTTAAAACCAGAGAATCGTAAACACAAAAAACTCCGCATTTTAGCGGAGTTTTTTGTTATGCATTACCTGTCGGTTGGTTGCCGAAGGTAAATTATGCATGGCACGATCACCCTAACGAACAAGAGTATAACGATAGATTCACTCATTCTGCAATATGCCTGTATCTTAAGAATGATGTAAAACAATGTGAATATACAAAGATAAATAACTGTATATATAATCAGTTCTGTTAGGTGCGGATTGCCATGTTAAGGGGTAACGATTTCTTAAGTCCTAGCTGATGCGGGTGGTGCTGGTCAGTGCCTTGGCTTGGAGCATGGTACGATCGCCCTAACATGTGATCTTGGTATGGCGATAGGCAGTGTGAAGGTAAACCGTGCCAGTATCATGCTCCTTGATGCAGGGAGCAAACGGGTGAGTCTACTATCAGCAATTATTGTTGTTTTAGAATTCATTGTCGCAGCGATGCGGCTGATTGACTTGCTGTTCTAGCATTTTCAGAACAGGCAGTTGAAACGTAGCTAAGGCGTGAGGGAATAACACTTCTCCCTCACCCTTAAAGAATAAGTCTGAAAATGCTGCTATCGAATTGAAACTATAGAACTTTTTGTTTTAGGAAGTCGGCAATCGAGGCTTCTTCATTTCCACCAATCACCGCTTTAGCGCGTGCTTTGACTTCATCGGCGCTGTTGCCCATAGCAACGCCAAGTCCGACATTTTCTAGCATGCTGATATCATTAAAATTATCGCCAAATGCAATCACTTCGGACATATCAATGCCGCGTGAAGCGACATATTCCGCTAAGCGATTTCCTTTGCTGTTGCCTGATTGAGCTACGTCGACCTGATCGTGCCACGACCATTCGCAGGTCAGTCCCAAATCGGCTTCAACGCCGTCGGCAAAGGCGCGAAGTTTAGCGATATCGGTGTCGGAGGTCGCAAATTTCCAGATAGATTTCACATCATTAGCGGCCTGTTGCAGGCTGTCGACCTGAATGAGTGTCGGACGCTGATTTTCAGGCAATGACTCGGCCCATGCATGTGAGCGAATCACATGCCCGCTGGTTTGCTGGTATAGCATGGCGTCGTCAACGTACATCAGACCGTGGATATTCATTTGATCTAAACGATCTAATACTTGATGGGCTTGAGCGGGAGTCAACGGATTTGATGCTAAAACGCTGCGCGCCTGATAATCATAGAGATAGGTGCCATTACAGCAAATCGCTGGAGTTGTTAACTTCAGAGCCTGATAGAAAGGATGAATCGCAATATGATGGCGTCCCGTAACAATCATCACTTCTAGGCCCGCTTTACGTGCCAAATCTAGTGCAGCCAACGATTCTGGTAGTATCTGCTTACGACTTGTCAGCAGGGTACCGTCCAAATCAAGTGCAATCATGCGGTAGCTCATAAACGTTCCTTTAATAGATAATTGTCATTCTGGTTATCATTAGCGTGATATTTTCATCAGAATATTACACCCACACGCTAATTTGAAAAACGTAAAACTGCTGTTGAGTTCAGGGCATGGGTTCAAACAGAGCGCTAAGATCGTCGGCGGAGAACTTGGTCGTTCCACTGCTGTCTTCAGATAAAATACTGTTTGCCAACGCGGCTTTTTTATCCTGCAGTGCCACGATCTTCTCTTCAATGCTGCCAGCGGCAATCAGTTTATAAACAAAAACAGGCTTATCTTGCCCCATGCGATGTGCACGATCGGTAGCCTGATTCTCTGCTGCAGGGTTCCACCAAGGGTCGTAATGTATGACCGTATCGGCCGCGGTCAGGTTCAAGCCAACGCCACCCGCTTTCAGACTGATCAAGAACAGAGGAACTTCCCCTCGCTGGAAACGTTGCACAGGCGCATGACGATCGGCCGTTGAGCCTGTCAACGTCACATAGGCGATACCCGCCTTATCTAACGCTTGAGAAATCAAATCGAGCATGCCGGTGAATTGAGAAAACAGCAAAATGCGGCGGCCTTCCTCAATCATTTCCGGCAGAAGTTCAAGGAGTAGCTCGAGCTTGGCTGACTCTTTGACCAACGCCGCCTTTTCTAGATTCACCAAGCGCGGATCGCAGCATACCTGTCGCAGCTTCAGCAAGGCGTCTAAAACGATAATGTGGCTGCGTGCCATGCCTTGTGAATCTATCGCGGTACGCACTTTCTCCTGCATGGCGGTACGCACGGTTTCGTAGAGATCGCGCTGCGAGCCTTTAAGCTCAACGGTACGTAATAGCGTAGTCTTTGGCGGCAGCTCGGTAGCGACATCATCTTTGCGGCGGCGTAGCATAAATGGTCGAATGCGACGTACGAGGAGATCGCGTCTGACGTTGTCTCCATCCCTTTCAATAGGGACACGCCAGCGCTGATTAAACTCTTTTTGGCTACCCAAGAATCCGGGCAGCAGAAAATCGAACAACGACCATATTTCTCCTAGATGATTCTCCAACGGCGTACCGGTTAAGCACAGGCGATGACGGGCATTTAAATCTCTTAATGCCGTCGCCGCACGCGTAGTCGCGTTTTTGACATACTGCGCTTCATCGAGGATCAATAGATGGTAATCATGTTGGGTCAGCACTTTTTGATCGCGCCACAGCAGCGAATAGGTGGTAAGGATCAAATCAAACTGATCTATCTGATCAAAATGCTCTTTGCGCTGCGGGCCGTTGAGAACCAGTACGTTGAGATCTGGCGTGAAGCGTGCAGCCTCTTCGCGCCAGTTATGTACCAGCGTTGTCGGTACGACGATCAGCGCAGGGCGATCGAGCCGTCCCGCTTCTTTTTCAGCAAGTATGTGCGCCAGCGTTTGTACCGTTTTTCCTAGACCCATATCATCGGCGAGAACACCGGAAATATCGTGCTGGCGTAAGAACTGCATCCAGCTTAAACCTTGATGCTGATAGCTGCGCAGCGTTGCCTGCAATCCAAGAGGAATGGGAACCAGCTGCAATCCTGGCCCGTCCTGAAGGCGTTGCGCCAATTCCTGAATCGAGGTGTCGCCGTGGAACTGCCAGCGCCCAGTATCGCTTAACGCGGCTAAACGACCCGCATCGAGAGCTGAAACTTTGAGTGTTCTCGCGCCGTTGCCAAGCTGAGCAAAGAGATCAACCAGCACACGAACGACGGGCTTCAGGCGGTTAGCGGCGATGCGTAACCGTTCGCCTTGTTCTGTACTAAGAATAATACCTTCATCGTCGGCGATATTTTCTAACTCACCGTCTAACCAGCGACGATCTCGTCGGAACAGATCTGCCAGCAGTGGTTCTAACCGTACGGTACGATCGCCGACCAAAATCCCCATTTCGACGTCAAACCAACCCTCATCAGAAGATTGGACGCTACCGCTAATATCATTGATATCAATAACGTTAAAGCTAGAGTCACGGGTCATGACAATGCGCCAGCCCTTATTTTCCAGCGTTGGCAAGGTATGGCTGACAAACAGTGGCCAACTTTCTGGGCTCGGAAGACCATAAATGTCGGCAGGTAACGTGGGTGGGCGGGTTTTATCACTTAATATAATGGGCTCTAGGCCGCAGTTTTTCAGCTCTTTAGCCCGCCGCTTTTCAATTTCAATACGGCGCTGGATCTGAATCACGCTGCCATCGTCAGACGGAAACAGCGTTGTGTCATGCTTCGGATCGACGCTGATCCCCTCATAATCAAAGCTGAAGGTGGCAAAATCGAGCGGCCAGTTACGATAACCATAGTTGCCAAAACCACCCATATAGACATTTTGGGTATCGAGTTTGAGTACCGGCACCGGCTCGACATCAATCACCCGGAGATCTGATGATGTTACCGTCGGTGGCTGCGGTAGTTCAGGGGCAATTTCACCGAGCACGGCGGCAACCAAAGGTGCTTCGCCAAGCGAAATCGGTGGCATGGATAGAAACTCGTCCAACTGGGCAAACGGTTTGGCTAGTTCAGCCACTCCGGCTTCACCACTTTGCGTATCGATATACCACGGGGGAGTCGTCGGTAACACAACGGAGGCCTGTGGTTGTGTTTGCAACACGGGACGCAGGCGGTTATCGGGAAGTCGCTGCCATTGGACATCCCCTGAACGAGGTTCACCGAGATATAAAGGTTCATTTGAATCACTGACAAAGAAACGGCTCGTGGCTATCATTTTACGAATAAGCTCTGAGCCGCTGTTGCCCTGAAGTTCAAATGCCGCTATACCGTTGCGCGGGCGCTCCAGCCAAAGTTCGCGCAGAATTTGAAAATCTTCAGGCGTAACAAATTTGGGGGGCTTCGATAGCGCTGGCTCAATGTTATTCCACTGCTGATCAATGCTTCGAATTGAACCGTCTTTGTCTAATTTTGCTTTAAATAGACGAACCTCATGATGCTGGCGATGTTCTGACCAGGCTAAAACGTAGGCTAAAGTTTGCGTTGGCTTTTTGGCGGACGCTGGCGTTATTTGCTGTGCACGAAAGGCTTCTAGCCAGCGTAAAAGTTCCGGACGCGCTCCGGTTGAGGTCGTTTCCTGTTCTTCAAGACCAGCCAATAGAACGGCAGCGACGTGCTTGCAGTTAAAGCCGACAGGGCAGGAACATTCGCCTTCGATACGGAGTTGATTTTGTTTGTTGTGAAAATAGATGGCGACCGCGTAAGGGCGGCGCTCGGTTCCCTGTACCTTGGCAGTAAGCATATTACCTTGCCAGTGTAGTTGCGAAACGGCGCGAGAATAGTCTCGTGCCTTAGCTAAGGTCGAATGACCAAGCCATTGAGCAACCTGTGTCCGGTCATAGGAAACTGACGGCATTATCTTGATCTCTTCTTCATCGTTTGAAAGGAAAATGGCAGCAATTAGACGTTGAGAAGTTTTCGTCCATTGATGTTGCTGTGCACATCAGCACGAAAAAAAGAAAAGGTATTCTAACAGATAAAGCGCTGTAAGGGGGGCGATGCCCCTAATCTCTTAGGGGCAGAAAGCGATAATGTTTTACCAATTAATATCCGACGGCAGAACCTGATGGGCGACGAACGTCGTTTGCGCCGTAGATAAACCCTTCTCGTACTTTACCCGATACCGCAGAGTCATTGCCGGAGCTCTCCGAGCTTACTCCGGCCGCCCCCGGCAAACCGACCATAATCAGTTCAGCTGCGCCCCAAGGGGTTTGCTCCACTAATCTATAACCGCGTTCCTGTAGTAATTTTTGCGTATCAGGTGAAAGCCCACGTTGTTCGAAATAAACCTCATCCGGCAGCCATTGATGATGAATGCGAGGTGCATCTACGGCTTCCTGTGGTGCCATTCCATGATCGATAACGTTCAATACCGTTTGCAACGTGATGGTGATGATACGTGAACCGCCGGGCGAGCCTACGACCATAAACACTTTGCCATCTTTCGTCACCAACGTTGGCGTCATGGATGACAGTGGGCGTTTACCCGGCGCGATGGCGTTGGTCGCGCCTTGCACTAATCCATACATATTTTGCTCGCCCACTTTGACGGTGAAATCATCCATTTCGTCATTGAGGAAGAACCCGGTGCCAGGTGCAATCACCACTGAGCCGAAACGTCCATTAATGGTATAGGTGGTTGAAACGGCATTGCCACTGTGGTCGACAATCGAATAGTGCGTAGTTTCCGGCTTTTCATGCGGCTCCATACCCGGTTGAACCTTGCTGGACGGCGTTGCGGTTTCGGGTTGGATCTGTTTACGGATCTCTGCCGCATACTCTTTGCTAAGCAGCTTCTCCGTTGGGTTTTTGACGAATGCTGGATCGCCCAAGAACGTATTGCGATCCATATAGGCATGGCGCATTGCTTCGGTCATGGTGTGGATGGTTTGCGCTGAGTTAAAACCGGATGCCTTCAGGTCGTAACCTTCCAGCACATTCAGAATTTCACACAGCGTTACGCCACCCGAGCTCGGCGGTGGTGCGGAAACAAATTCATATCCACGATAGGAGCAGGTAATCGGCGCTGTTTCTGCAATGCGATAATTGGCAAAGTCTTGGGCGGTAAGAATGCCGCCGCCTTTTTTCGCAGCGGCCTCAACGGCCTGTGGGATTTTTCCGTGGTAGAACGCATCCGGCCCGTTTTGAGCAATCGCTTCTAACGTTTTGGCTAAATCGGTTTGAATCAGGCGATCGCCGGGCTGAAATGGTTCGCCGCCTTTGCGCAGAAAAATACGGGCAGCTTCCGGATCATCGCGAAATTTCGCGATGGTGGTGTCTAAGATATCGGTATCGCCACGATTAAGAATAAAACCTTCACGCGCCAGCTTGATTGCAGGAGTCATTACCTGTTGGCGAGTCAGCTTACCGTATTTTCGCTGAGCGGTATCAAGTCCTAGCACGGTTCCCGGAACGCCTGAGGCCAGATAGCCATAGAGGCTAGCGCCTTTTTTCACCGCGCCTTTTTCGTCGAGATACATATTGGCACTGGCTGCTGCCGGAGCGGTTTCTCGAAAGTTAATAAACGTATCTTCGCCGTTGGCTAAGTGGATCGTCATAAACCCGCCGCCGCCGATGTTACCGCAGCAGGGGTTAACCACCGCCTGCGCATAGCCCACGGCCACGGCGGCATCAATTGCGTTGCCGCCCATTTTTAGGATATCAACGCCAACCTGCGAGGCGAGATGCTGAGAACTTACCACCATGCCATTCTTTGCTTCAACGGCGGGCATTGATGCCGCATAGGCGCCCTGAAAGAGTGCTAAAGAGAGCGCGGACAGCGCCAGAGCCATAGGCCATTTATTCATAGTAAAACCCCTGTCTAATCTTGTTATTGGTGGTGTTGCGCTCGTGGGCGCGAACTATCGTTATCGCGAGTATTCGTAAAAGCAAAATCTAGGCCAGCATTCAGCTTGGCCAAGGAGTAACCAAATAAGGATAGACGGGAATGAGAAACTATGAGGAATAAGAGGAAACATCTACTCAGTTATCCCGCAGAAGAGAACGCCGAGTAGATGTTTGAGAGCAGGGGGGAACTTAGTCGATGAAATGCGTATTTATATCCAGCGCTCCAGCAACGGCGCGGGTTAATTGGCTAAGCTGCTGGGGAGAAATAATGTACGGTGGCATCAGATAAATTAGCTTGCCAAATGGGCGTACCCAAACGCCTTGCTCAACGAAATAGCGTTGTAAATTCGCCATATTGACTGATTTATGCGTTTCAATCACACCAATAGCGCCCAAAACACGTGCCTGTTTCACCTGCGGATGTTCAGCAAGTGGCAACAACTGCTGCTTAAGCTGTTGCTCAATGGCATTCACCTGCGATTTCCACTCTCCGCTGGCAAGAATATCCATACTGGCTACGGCTGTCGCGCAGGCCAGAGGATTTCCCATAAACGTTGGTCCATGCATGAAGCATCCGGCTTCACCATTGCTGATGGTTTCAGCCACATTTCGCGTGGTGATCGCTGCAGATAGCGTCATATATCCCCCAGTAATGGCTTTACCCAAACAGAGTATATCGGGTGTGATCCCCGCATGTTCGCAGGCGAATAGTTTGCCTGTGCGACCAAAGCCTGTAGCGATTTCATCCGCGATCAGCAGCACGCCATGACGCTCACAGGCTGCACGTACTAGTTTGAGGTAGCGTGGATGATAGAAACGCATTCCGCCAGCGCCTTGCACGATAGGCTCAAGAATAACCGCTGCAATTTCTTGATGATGTGCGGCTAACAGACGAGCGAAAGGCACAAAGTCTATTTCATTCCACTCTTCATCAAAGGCACATTGCGGCGCGGGTGCAAACAGGTGCTCCGGCAAATAGCCTTGATACAAGCTATGCATTGAATTTTGTGGATCGCATACCGACATCGCGCCAAAGGTATCGCCATGATAGCCGTGACTGAGCGTCAGGAACCGCTGCCTTTTTTCACCCCGTGCATGCCAATACTGCAGTGCCATTTTCATCGCAACTTCGACAGCGACCGAGCCGGAATCGGCGAGAAACACACATTCAAGCGCTTCCGGCGTCATATCCACTAAGCGTTGGCAAAGTGCGACGGCAGACGGATGAGTGATCCCGCCAAACATCACGTGTGACATGGCTGATAGCTGCTGAGTCACGGCCTGATTTAGCGTTGGATGATTGTAGCCATGGATCGCCGCCCACCATGAGGACATCCCGTCAACGAGCTGGCGCCCATCATCCAAATGTAGCTCGCAGCCCTGCGCTGAGGTGACTGGATAGCACGGTAGCGGATGGGTCATAGATGTGTACGGATGCCAGATGTGGCGCCGGTCGAACTCGATATCAGCTGGGGTCATAATAAGTATTGGTAAACTAAAATAGTGATCATTTGGTTGACAGTGTACCGCTTTTTTCTAAACTGACGACACTTTTTCCCCCAAAATTGAATAGGGAGTTGCCATTATGGCAGGTCGTCAACATTGGACATTAGAGCAAGCCCAAGCTCTGTTTGCAAAGCCGTTCCTCGAACTGATGTTTGAAGCACAGCAGGTACATCGTCAACATTTCGATCCGCGTCAAGTGCAGGTGAGCACGCTGCTTTCGATTAAAACCGGCGCATGTCCTGAAGACTGTAAATACTGCCCACAAAGTTCGCGTTATAAAACAGGGCTTGAGTCAGAGAAGCTGATGGAAGTGCAACAGGTCTTAGATTCCGCGCGGCAGGCGAAAGCCGCAGGTTCGACCCGATTCTGCATGGGGGCTGCGTGGAAAAATCCTCACGATCGCGATATGCCCTATCTTGAACAGATGGTACAGGGTGTGAAAGAGATGGGAATGGAAACCTGCATGACGCTGGGCACGCTGTCAGATCAACAGGCTAATCGCTTAGCCGATGCAGGGCTGGATTATTACAACCATAACCTAGACACGTCGCCAGAATTCTACGGCAGCATTATTACCACTCGCAGCTACCAAGAACGTTTGGACACCTTAGAGAAAGTACGAGATGCGGGCATTAAAGTTTGTTCCGGTGGAATTGTAGGACTGGGCGAAACGGTGCGCGACCGTGCGGGTTTACTCACTCAACTGGCTAATCTACCTAAAGCGCCGGAAAGTGTGCCTATAAATATGTTGGTAAAAGTGAAGGGTACGCCGCTGGCAGATAATGACGACGTAGATGCCTTTGATTTTATTCGTACTATCGCCGTAGCACGCATCATGATGCCAACGTCTTATGTGCGTTTGTCTGCCGGACGTGAACAGATGAACGAACAAACGCAGGCAATGTGCTTTATGGCCGGTGCTAACTCCATTTTCTATGGCTGCAAACTATTGACGACGCCTAATCCGGGTGAGGACAAAGACGTACAGCTGTTCCGCAAATTGGGATTAAATCCTCAGCTTACGGAAACTGAGCACGGCGATAATCAGCAACAACAGCATCTCACCGAACAATTGCTGCATGCTGATACAGAACAGTTCTATAACGCAGCCTTGTGAAGATGAGCTTCCAACAAAGAATTGATCAAGGTTTGAGCGAGCGCCGCTCTGCAGGCGCCTATCGTTCACGAACGATCAGCGAAAACGGCAGTGGACGTGAAATCAGCGTTAATGGTCGGCAATATCTCAATTTCTCGTCAAATGATTATCTCGGGCTAAGCCGAGATACCGCGGTAATCCGAGCATGGCAGGAAGGGGCAGACCGCTATGGTGTCGGTAGTGCAGGGTCTGGCCATGTTACCGGCTTCACATCTGCGCATGCTCAGCTTGAACAGGAGTTAGCTGAATGGTTGGGCTACCCGCGAGCGCTCATGTTTATTTCCGGCTATGCGGCGAATCAGGCGGTTATTGCTGCGCTGATGCAAAAAGGGGATTTTATTTTTGCCGATAAGCTCAGCCATGCCTCTCTCATGGAAGCATCGATGCAATCTGATGCGACGCTCCGACGTTTTCAACACAATCAGCCTGACTCTTTAGCGAAATTGCTTAGTAAGAGCGATGGAGGGCAGGCATTGGTGGTCACCGAGGGCGTTTTTAGCATGGATGGAGATAGTGCTCCGCTATCTGCGTTAGCGGAAAAAAGCCGGCAGACTGGGGCATGGCTCATGGTTGATGATGCTCACGGCGTGGGCGTGTGTGGTGAGCAAGGACGCGGAACCTGCGATCAACAGCGCATAAAGCCAGATCTTTTGGTCGTCACCTTTGGCAAAGCATTTGGCCTGAGCGGGGCTGCTGTTTTGTGTTCCGAGTCAGTCGCAGAATATTTTATTCAATTTGCCCGCCATCTGATTTACAGCACGAGTATGCCACCGGCGCAGGCATGTGCTTTACGTGTGGCGCTACAGCAAGTGCGTAAAGGTGATGATTTGCGTGAGCAACTGAAGCATAACGTACAGCTATTTCGACGAGGGTTGGCAGACACCCGTTTACAGCTTGTGGCATCAGACTCGGCAATTCAGCCTGTCATCATCGGTGAAAATCAGGCGGCGTTAGATTTAGCACAAAGCCTACGTGAGCAGGGCATATGGGCAAGCGCCATCCGGCCACCGACGGTACCACCAGGCACCGCGCGCTTGCGTATTACCCTAAGCGCAGTGCATCAGGAACAGGATATTCAGCGCCTGCTGGAGGGTTTTTATGCAGCCATCGACGCTTAGTGTCAATAAATCTGCGATAGCAGCCTCTTTCAGCCGAGCGGCTAACAGCTATGACATCGTCGCTGCTTTTCAGCGCTTGTGCGGCGAAAAACTGTTGGCGCGGGTAAATAACTACGCAGGTCTGAAGGTGCTTGATGCGGGCTGCGGAACGGGATTCTTTAGCCGCCGGTTGCGACATGCAGGAGCGCAGGTGATCGCCCTCGATCTGGCGGCAGGCATGCTGGAGAAAGCTCGCGGCAATGATAGTGCTAATGAGTATATTCTCGCCGATATCGAGCATATTCCGTTGCCCGATGGCAGCGTGGATCTGTGCTTTAGCAATTTGGCGATCCAATGGTGTAGCTCTTTGCATGCGGCTCTAGCCGAAATGCATCGCGTTGTTAAACCTGGCGGTAAAGTAGTTTTTTCTTCTTTGGCTCAGGGATCGCTTGTTGAGCTCGCTGAGGCTTGGCAGCAAGTTGATGGAAAAACACATATCAACCAGTTTCTCGCGTTTGAGTCGATAAAACTCGCCTGTGCGTCGTTTTCCCATGATTTGCAGCTAACGCAGGAAACCGAATTTTATCCTGATGTGATGACGTTGATGAAATCTTTAAAAGGGATTGGCGCCACACATTTGCATCAAGGGCGAGATTCCGGGCTGACGAGCCGCGGCCGTTTTGAACGGTTGGCTAGCGTTTACCCTCAACAAGAAGCCGGTTTTCCGCTGAGCTATCAGCTGGTGACGGGAGTTTTATATCGTGAATGAACAAGAAAAAGATTTATCAAAACTAGGCGAAGCATGGTTTGTGACGGGAACGGACACTGAAGTCGGAAAAACGGTCGTCAGCGCCGCTTTGCTTGAGGCCGCAGCTAACATAGGCAAAGTGACGGCTGGATATAAGCCGGTTGCTTCGGGCAGTGAATGGCGCAATGGCGAGTTGCGCAACACGGATGCGCTAGCTTTGCAGTCTGCCTCGTCAATATCGCTCAGTTATGCGGAGGTGAATCTATACACTTTCGAAGAACCAACGTCACCGCATATTATTAGCGCGGATGAAGGCAAACCTATCGCGTTTTCAGTGATGTCTACGGGCTTACGGGCATTGCGCAAAAAAGCTAACTGGGTTCTGGTTGAAGGGGCGGGAGGATGGTACACGCCGTTGAGTGAGTCCACTTCTTTTGCGCAATGGGCTCAGCAAGAACAACTGCCTGTGATTCTTGTTGTCGGGGTTAAACTTGGCTGTATTAATCACGCTTTACTCACGGCTCAGGCGGTGCAACAGTCAGGGCTAAGACTGGGGGGATGGGTGGCTAACTGTGTGATTGAGCCTGGCCCACGACATGCGGAGTATATGGCAACGCTTCGGCGTTTATTGCCCGTATCCTGCCTCGGTGAAATTCCTCATTTGCCACAGGCGAATGCTAAAACGTTGGCTCGATATTTAGATCTCTCATCCTTGTTCTGATGCAATTCAGCGCTGTGCCAAATTGTTTTGCGCAGCGCATTCCATTCCCGTTGGTTCCCTCTGTTTCGTGCTTTCAATCCATAGTATCTTTCGCTCGTTTCAATGAAGGTTGTCAATTGACAACTCATTGTGTTTTTTTTAAGCTGGGAGCAGAAGATGAGTAGAGCGGTACATCCTAAAAAAGACATTGAGCAGGTGCTGAATTTCGTCGAACAAAATGGGTGGCGCATTGAAGTGGGTGGGAGTCATGCATGGGGAAAAATGTATTGCCCGTACCCGCATGAAAAATGCCGATGTGGTGAGTTTTGCATCACGTGCATTTGGTCTACGCCAAAGAACGCGGTGAATCATGCTCGTCAGCTTAAAAAAGTGGTGGAGCACTGTGCACATCATGAAAAGCAATCAACCTAAGGAGAAAGTATGAAGGATTACGAATTCACGCTGATTTTTTCTTTATCGGACCAGAACGATGATCCGTCGAATTACATTGAGGCTTTAGGGGCGGCTGGGTGTACCGACGCGACAATTGGCGTCGGAGTCAATGGGCGTATTGCACTGAGCTTTTGCCGTGAGGCAAAAGATGCGTGTGAGGCGATATCCAGTGCGATTAAGGATGTACTCAGCGCGATCCCAAACGCAGTGCTATCTGAAGCAGCGCCTGACTTTGTTGGGTTAACGGATATCGCGGAACGCGTGGGGTTTTCTCGCCAGAATATGCGCAAATTGATGGAGCAAGGAGGGATGAGTTTCCCCGCGCCTTTACATCAGGGGAAGACCTCAATTTGGCATCTTGCTAACGTTTTGACATGGCTAAGGGATGTTAAACATTATGCCATTGATACCCGTTTGCTTGAGCTCGCGGCGGTTAATATGCAATGTAATTTGCATCGATCTCTTAACGAAGCCGATAGCCGCTATCAGCGAGAGATCTCGGGGTGGTTGGAAAAGCCATGATTGTAACCTCATCATTTTTAGTGAATGCAACAAGCGCAGCAAAAATTTGTACAAAAGACTAACAATCAACGGGCATGAAAGGTATGCAGGGTTGAGGCAGGCGTTGAAAATTAAATGTGATCTAAAACACATAAAAAACTGAGTGATAATTGCCCATTTATTGCTCACCTCGGCGGTGCTCAAAATAAGTACAGCAGCATGGTCGTCGTTCATCATGCACATAAAAGATCAAGCGCTGAATCGCCGCATGACGAAATAAGTTTTTCGAGCAAGTGCTTTTGTTAGTGCGAATAAGTATATAAAGAAGAAAAAATAGCTAAAAAATTAACTAAAAAAAGCACTCCAGAGTCGATTTGCCAACAGATTGTCATTTTTCCGTAACTCAAGCGCCAAGCGGAGTGGTGCAAGTTATCCACTATTCCTGTGGATAACCTTGTGCATTAGGTTTAGAGAACTCGTTAAAATCCAGAGCCAGAGCGGCTTGCGCCTGCGTTGGTTGTTATGGTGTCTATATTTTATAATTCTTAATATTCAATGGGTTATTTAAAATCAAGCAATAGGTTAAGAATCGTGTTGCGCAACGAATCGGGCTTGACAAGCACCGGGCAAAAAAGTTAATTCGCGCGGTGTCTTGGGGATAAATGTCACCATCAGGTGAAAATTGTAAAACAGATGTAATTCGTAGTTTTCTGCTGCCCCATTTCGTCGCAAACAGCCGCGAGAGAATGTACAAAACAGTGCATAGATGGTTTAAAGCTGGATTTATATCCAGTATCATGAGATTTCAATCGCTGATGAATGTGCGCAACACATTTTGTCAGTGGCAAAATTTGGCAGGACTTCCATACTCAATGCCTGATGATTCGGTATTTGAAATGGTGTAGCCCTTCTAAGAGACAAATGCATTTCAGCAAGGTGTTGATCCATGAGTAAAACGTTCAAGTTGCATTCTGCATTCAAGCCAGACGGCGATCAGCCAGAGGCTATTCGTCGTTTAGAGGCTGGTTTAGAGAACGGCTTGGCACATCAGACGCTGTTGGGGGTTACGGGATCGGGTAAGACCTTTACGATTGCCAACGTGATTGCCGATCTTAACCGTCCAACCATGGTTATGGCGCCGAACAAAACCCTCGCCGCACAGCTCTACGGCGAAATGAAGCAGTTTTTTCCTGAAAATGCCGTTGAGTATTTTGTCTCTTATTACGATTACTACCAGCCTGAAGCCTATGTGCCAAGTTCTGATACCTTCATTGAGAAAGACTCCTCGGTAAACGAACATATTGAGCAAATGCGCCTTTCAGCCACCAAAGCGTTGCTGGAGCGTAAAGATGTCATTGTGGTGGCTTCTGTTTCTGCCATCTATGGTTTGGGCGATCCTGATGCCTACCTCAAGATGATGTTGCATCTAACGCGTGGGATGATTATCGATCAGCGCGCCATTTTGCGCCGTTTATCAGAACTGCAATATGCGCGTAATGACCAAGCGTTTCAGCGTGGTACGTTCCGTGTTCGTGGGGAGGTGATCGACATTTTCCCCGCAGAGTCGGAAGACGAGGCGCTGCGCGTTGAGTTGTTTGATGAAGAAGTCGAGCGGCTATCGCTATTTGACCCTTTAACCGGCCAACTGATACAAGAAGTTCAGCGCTTTACGGTTTATCCAAAGACGCATTACGTTACGCCGCGCGAGCGTATCTTGCAGGCAATGGAAGAGATTAAGGTCGATTTAGCAGAGCGCAGGCAGGTGCTGTTGGCGAACAATAAACTGCTGGAAGAGCAGCGTTTGACGCAGAGAACCCAATTTGACCTCGAAATGATGAACGAGTTGGGCTACTGCTCTGGTATCGAAAACTATTCCCGCTATCTCTCGGGTCGTAAGCCGGGCGAAGCGCCTCCTACCCTGTTTGATTATTTGCCAGCCGATGGTTTGCTGGTCATCGATGAATCCCACGTAACCATTCCGCAAATTGGTGGGATGTATCGAGGTGACCGAGCGCGTAAAGAAACGCTGGTGGAATACGGTTTCCGCTTACCGTCCGCCCTAGATAACCGTCCGATGCGATTTGAAGAGTTTGAGGCGCTAGCACCGCAAACTATTTATGTATCGGCAACGCCGGGTAATTATGAGCTGGAAAAATCCGGTGGTGATATTGTTGATCAGGTCGTTCGCCCAACGGGTCTGTTGGATCCGCTGATTGAAGTGCGCCCAGTGGCAACACAGGTGGATGATTTACTGTCTGAGATCCGAATTCGTGAAGCGATTAATGAGCGTGTGCTCGTGACTACGCTGACCAAGCGTATGGCTGAGGATTTAACTGAGTATCTGGATGAACACGGTGTACGAGTTCGCTATCTGCACTCTGATATTGATACCGTGGAGCGAGTGGAGATTATTCGCGATCTACGCCTTGGCGAATTTGACGTTTTGGTTGGGATCAACCTGTTGCGAGAAGGGCTCGATATGCCTGAAGTCTCGCTGGTGGCTATTTTAGACGCGGATAAAGAAGGTTTCCTGCGTTCTGAACGTTCGTTGATTCAGACTATTGGTCGAGCAGCGCGTAACCTTAATGGTAAGGCGATTTTGTATGGTGACCGCATTACCAACTCGATGGAAAAAGCGATTGGCGAGACCGAACGTCGCCGAGCGAAACAGCAAGCCTATAACCTTGAGCACGGTATTACGCCTCAGGCGCTGAATAAGAAAGTCTCGGACATTCTGCAACTGGGAGAAGCATCTTCACGTAGCAAAGGAAAACATGGGCGTAGCAGCAAAGCCGCCGAGTCTTCAGCAGCGTACCAAGCTTTGTCTCCGAAACAAATTGAGCAGAGAATCCGTGATTTGGAAGCGCAGATGTATAAGCATGCCCAAAACCTTGAGTTTGAGGAAGCGGCAAGCTTAAGAGACGATATTCAGGCGCTGCGCGATCAGTTTATTGCGATGTCTTAGCTTCTGGCGTGATGCTTAGATCGGGTACTACTGCGGCTTGCACTCTTAGGCCGCAGTCAGTATGGTGTGCGAAAAATTTATCAAACTCGCAACGAGTTAATCGCTGACAGGAATTTCCATGAGCGCTCAATCTTCTAAAGACCCTTTGCACGGCGTTACGCTTGAAGCTTTGCTGACATCTCTGGTAGCGCGTTATGGCTGGGCTGAATTGGCTAAAATCATCAACATCAACTGCTTTAAGAGTGACCCGAGCATTAAATCTAGCCTTAAGTTTTTACGTCGTACCCCATGGGCGCGACAAAAAGTCGAAGAGTTGTATATTGATTCACTTGCCGATGTTCCCGCTGCGGCCTCTGTTGCGCCTGCAGAAAGTCCTTGGGATAAGTGGGAAGAGAGGAAATTATCTGACAGTTAGGTTTACAAGGCTAGCTGCCCCGCTGTAGCGAGATCGGCTAGCCAAATTAGAGACTATTTTAGCCTGCGCTTTGCAATTCTCGGATCCGAGTCAGTAATCCATTAACGCCATCATCAATCAATCGATCGGTAATATCGTTAGCGCCTTGAATCAGATAAGGCTCTAGCCAATGCATTCCCACCAAGTGACACATATTATTAAATGGCAGGAGTAAATCGGCTACAGGATATCGGTTATATCCCTCGGCGGTATACGCCTGTGCATTACCGCCGGTTGAAGTCGCTACCATGAGTGATTTACCGTGTAGCGCTTTGCCTTGGCTACCGTAAGCAAAACCATAGGTTAATACTGCATCTTGCCATTCTTTCAGAATAGCCGGCGAGCTATACCAATAGAAAGGGAACAGCATAACGACAACATCGTGTTCCTTAAGCAGCTTTTGCTCACGTTCAATATCGATGGAATAGTCTGGATATTCACGCATTAGCTCATGAACGGTCACATTTTTTTGGGTTTTCAAGGCATCAATAGCTGCATGGCTTATACGTGATTGATCGGGAAAACGGTGGGCGGCTAATACCAAAATTTTTTTCATAGGGTTTCCATTGACGTTTATTGCGATGGCGGCATTTTTCCATTTTTATCTTTACGGGTGTAGCCTGTAAAAATGCAAATCTGTTTCAACTAAAGGTTAATAGCATGTCACTGCCAACCGATGTCTATCGATTGATTCCCGCTTTTTTGGCGTCAGCCGATGCGCAAAGCTTTTCTGCTGCGGCTCGCCAGTTAGGTATCAGTGCAGCCGCCGTTAGCAAGAATGTGAGAGTGCTAGAAACGCGTTTAAATATGCGCTTATTTGCACGTAATACCCATTTCGTTGTGCTAACCGAGGAGGGGCGCCAATTTCGCCAGCGGATAGCACCGGTCTGGCAGGCATTAAATCAGGCATTGGACAATCGTTCGCCCTATGAAGAACCCTCAGGATTAGTGCGTGTTAGCGTGATCCCCGGCTTTGGCCGACATCGTCTCATGCCGTTGATTCCTGTTTTCCAGCAGCGTTTCCCCCAGGTACGGATCGATCTTGAAATGGAACCGCGTTTGGTTAACCTGATAGCCGAGAATATTGATGTGGCTATCGGTCAGAGAACGGCGACAGACAGTCGTCTCATTGGACGCGAACTAGGCTCCGCATCGAGTAACATGGCGGCGTCTCCTAACTATTTAGCTCGCTTTGGTATACCGCAAACCTTGGGCGATCTGGCATCACATCGCCGTTTACTGCATCGCAATCCGGGTAACGGTAAATTGCTGTGCTGGTGGGATGATGAAACTAGCGTAAGTGAAGAGCAGGCAGCTTTTATCTCCACATCGCCAGACACGCTGGTTGATGCGGCACTTTGCGATATGGGAATTGTGTGTTTGGCTGATTGGTATCTTGAAGAGCATTTTCGTAATGAGCGTCTGATACCTATCCTTAAACCATTTTGGCCGCGTGCACGCTCCATGCACATTTGGTATCCCTCGGCGGATTTGCCGCCGAGAGTGCGAGCATGGGTAGACTTTGTGTTAGCTCAGTTTCCACCCCAAGCCTAGCAATAACGGTATTTTATTATTGACGCATGCTGATGGCCATGCGATTGAAGGCGTTCATTAAGCTGATGGCGAAGGTTAAATCGGCGATTTCGGCATCGCTAAAGTGTGTTTTTAGCTCTGCAAACAGCTCATCCGAGGTTCCACAGTAGGAGATATCGGTTACCGCTTCAGCCCACGCTAACGCAGCACGCTCGCGCTCATCAAAAGGCTCAGCCATACGCCATCCGGCTAAAATGTCCATTTTGTTTTGACTATAGCCCGCTTTGCGCAGAGCAGTGCTGTGCATATCTAAACAAAATGCGCAGCCGTTAATTTGCGAAATGCGTAGGTAAACTAATTCTACAATATGCCCTAGAGAGCTTTTGCTTAATGCTATGCTGGTTTGGATAAGGCCGTTGTAAGCCTCTGGGGATAGTTTGCCATAGGCGAGACGGAGTTGAGACATGGTGTTTTCTCCACAAATAGGTGAGTTATTGCATCATTTTAATGGTGCAGTCATTGTTTGATAGCACGACTTTACGCTGAATATGGACTAGCATATAGAGCCATATTTTTACTATTTTTATAGGCCATAAAATGGCAGAGCCCTACGAATTCCTTTTTATTGATCTCTCGTCCAAAGAACCCATCTATCGTCAGATTTATCAGCGCATTAAGTCAGCGATTACCGATGGCGTACTCTCATCGGGTGAACGTTTGCCTTCGCTGCGGGGATTAGCCAGCGATCTTAACGTGGCGCGAGGAACGGTTGAGGCTGCCTATGCGCTGCTGAGCGGTGAAGGATATATTGAAAACAGCGGTCAAGGAGGAACGCGAGTCTCCCAGCGATTAATCGCGCCTAAATTAACAGAGACGCCAAAAAAATTCGCTGAAATGCCACGCCATGCAGGTATGCCGTCACCTTCTGCGCAGTTGCTGCCATTTCAATTGGGTGTTCCGGCCTTGGATGCATTTCCGCTTGGCCAGTGGAACCGACTATTGGCGCAGTGCGCACGACAGACCACCAGAGAGGAACTTTCTCATCCTGCCCCGCAAGGCTATTTGCCGTTGCGAGAAGCACTGGCGGGGTATTTACAAATTTCTCGTGGTATCCGCTGTTCGGCACAGCAAATCTTTATTGCAGCGGGGTATCGATCCGCATTATCGCTGATTGCGCACGCTGTTTTATCTCGTGATGATTCTGTTTGGCTCGAAGAACCCTGTTTTCCGTTCCCGTGGCATGTTTTGCAGAGTTTGGGAGTGAATACCATTCCTGTGCCAGTTGATGACCAAGGGATATGCGTAGAGGAGGGGATTAAACAGTCCCCTCAGGCGCTCTCTGCCTTGGTGACTCCAGCGCACCACAGCCCATTGGGGCTGAGTTTAAGTTTGCCGCGGCGTATGCAGCTATTAGCATGGGCTCAGCATGAACAGCGTTGGATTATTGAGGATGACTATGACGGAGAATTCCATTATCAAGGGCATCCGCTGCCCGCGCTGAAAAGTTTAGATCGGCTTGACCGCGTACTGTACGTTGGAACGTTTAGCAAAGTCCTTTTCCCCGGATTGCGCATCGCCTATGTGGTGGCTCCCGAGCAGTTACTCCCTCAGTTCCATCAAACTCTGCGCACCTATCCTTGCGTTTGCCCCACATTGATGCAGGCTACGGCAGCGCAGTTTATTCACTCAGGTCAGTTTTATCGTCATCTTAAAAAAATGCGTAGCCTGTATGCTCAGCGCCGCATGTGGCTGGCTCAGGCGTTGAAGCAGCAAACGCAATATCGATTAACGACTGAGCTTCAGGCTGGTGGGATGCATCTGTTGGTGCGGTTGCCTGACGGCTTTGATGATACTTTGGTTGAACGAGAGGCGCGTGTGCAAGGGCTTGCAGTAGAGGCGCTCAGCGTTTGGTATCACGGCGCAGCTCCAGCTTCGCAGGGTTTGATTCTAGGATTCACTAACGTTGAAAGCGAAGAGATGGCGCGGCGCTGGGTTAACATCTTGCTGAATGTTTTGGCGCGCTGTTCAACCATTGCGGATAGGCGCTGAACTCAGTACCATTTGCGCCTCAATTTTTCGCCTTTGATACGGTGGTAGGCCATAACCATGCAGACAGTAAAACGCGTGCTTTTAGCACCGATGGAAGGCGTTCTCGATTCTCTAGTCCGTGAATTGCTCACGGAGGTGAATGATTACGATCTATGCATCACCGAATTTGTTCGCGTGGTGGATAGCTTACTGCCTGAAAAAGTGTACTACCGACTCTGCCCAGAGCTGGCACATCAGAGTCGTACGCCTTCAGGAACCGCGGTTCGCGTACAGCTATTGGGGCAGTATCCGCAGTGGCTGGCAGAAAACGCCGCCCGCGCCGTGGAACTGGGTTCTTGGGGGGTGGATTTAAACTGTGGTTGCCCATCAAAGATGGTTAACGGTAGCGGTGGCGGTGCAACGTTACTGAAAGATCCTGAGATGATTTATCAGGGCGCTAAAGCGATGCGCGAGGCGGTTCCGGCACATTTGCCCGTAACGGTAAAAGTGCGTTTGGGGTGGGACTCAGGCGATCGTCAGTTTGAGATCGCAGATGCTGTCGAGCAGGCCGGAGCAACTGAAATCACCGTTCATGGCCGAACCAAAGAAGATGGCTATAAGGCTGAGAAGATCAATTGGGCGGCTATAGGCAAGATCCGTCAGCGCTTGAGCATTCCGGTGATTGCCAACGGTGAGATTTGGGACTGGCAAAGTGCGCAGGATTGTATGGCGGCGACGGGTTGTGACTCGGTCATGATCGGTCGAGGGGCGCTGAACGTGCCGAATCTGAGCCGAGTGATCAAATACCATGAGCCGAAAATGCCGTGGCCTGAGGTCATGCTGCTACTCAAAAAATATGTGCGGCTGGAAAAGCAGGGCGATACCGGCTTATATCACGTTGCTCGAATTAAACAGTGGCTTGGCTATTTGCGCAAAGAATATACAGAAGCCTCGGAGGTTTTCAGCGAGATTCGCGCATTAAAAACCTCGCCAGACATTGCGCGTGCGATTGAGAGGCTTTAGCCATATTTCTGCACCACTAATCTTTTTCGATAGCAGGACAATGCATTCGTTTTGTCATCATCCTTCCTCCAAACACGTTAATCAGCAATCCCAGCATAATCAGTAATAAACCATAGATTTGCAGAGTAGCAATTTGCTCTCCTAAAATCAGTGCTCCGCTGGTGAGTCCCACCACTGGGACGAGTAGCGCAAAGGGTGTCACACGCCAGGTTTCATAGCGGGTGAGTAGACGTCCCCAGAGGCCATATCCAACGTGAGTTGAGAGAAATGCGATATAGCAGAGTGCCAAAATCGTAGGAAGATGAATATTCGTCAGGCTGTTTTCAATGGCCGCTTGTCCCTCGAACAGCCATGAACAGAGCAGGAATGGCAGGATTGGCACCAGAGCACTCCAAACAACTAACGACATTATGCTGGTCGTGCCAGCGTTTTGCATGATGGAGCGATTAGTGATATTGCCGCATGCCCATGAAAAGCCAGCTGCCAAAGTAAACAGGAGGGCGATTAATGGAATGTCGGTTAAGTTCCCCGTCATCCCACCTTTGGCAAGCACAAACATTCCTGCAGCAGCAAGCAGGATGCCCACGATTTGGCTACGTTTGACTTTTTCGCCAAGAATAAGAGCGCCGAGTAGTACGCTGAAGAAAACCTGTGATTGTAAAACGACGGAAGCAATACCAGACGGCATTCCCAGATTGATTGCGCAGAATAAAAAAGCAAATTGTGCAAAGCTGATGGTCAGGCCATAAATGACAATCCCTTTCAGCGGGATCTTTGGGCGTGGGATAAAGAAAATGGCTGGAAAAACCACTAATATAAAGCGTAATGCACCAAGCAATAAAGGCGGCATACCGTGCAGGCCAACTTTGATAACGACAAAGTTTACGCCCCAAATAACCACGACGCACAGTGCCAACAACATATCTCTAACGGACATTCTTTACTCCTTGAAGAGACGCATTTTTATTTCTGAAAGTGGCTTGAATGGGAAACTATAGCTAAAGTCTTCAGGGTGAGAAACCACGTCACTAGATATGTCTAGAATAAAGATAAAGGCCGCATTGTTCCGCCCTTTGGCTGCGTGGCAAACGGTGATCTTGGGGATTCAACAGAACATTCTGCTTATTAGAGGGAAACGCCATGAGTGATTGGGATCCGGAGCTTTATTTACGTTTTGAAGCTGAAAGAACGCGGCCTGCGCGCGAGTTGCTTGCCAGAATCGATCGCCCTGATGCGCAACGGGTGAGTGATTTAGGGTGTGGTCCCGGCAATAGCACTGAGCTTTTGGCTCAGTCTTGGCCACAGGCTCAGGTGACTGGTGTTGACACCTCATTGGCGATGCTGCAAAAAGCGCAAAAAAGGCTGCCGCACTGTTCCTTTGTACAATCGGATATTAGCCACTGGCAGCCAGATGAAGCGCAGGATGTTATTTACGCTAACGCGGCTCTGCAGTGGGTATTAGATCATGAAACTCTGCTGCCGCATTTAGTCTCTCAACTGGCTGACAATGGGATCCTTGCGATTCAAATGCCGGATAATCTTAATCAACCGTCTCATGCGTTGATGCGCAAAGTTGCCTCTGAGGGGCCGTGGACGCACTTGAATGCTGAAGCAGAGTCCGTACGCAAAAAGCTACTAACGACGGAAGAGTATTACGATCTGCTGGCTTTGCAGGGCTGTGAAGTGGATATCTGGCGTACCACTTATTATCACGTGATGCCATCTGCCTCGGCGATTATCGAGTGGTTGAGTTCCACTGGCCTGCGTCCTTTCCTTGATAAGCTGGACGAAGAACAACAACCTGAGTTTCTTCGCCGTTACTTAAATGAGCTGGAAAAGGTCTATACCCCACGCGCAGATGGAAAAGTGCTGCTCGCGTTTCCGCGGCTATTTATTGTTGCTCGTAACGTTGAAAACGGCGCCATTTAAGAGGTTAGCGTTTTGGTTAGGTAGTAACGCTGCTGATCTTTAGAATAATCGTTGAGCGTAAGCGGTAGTTGATAGCCCTGCTTCTCGTAAATTCATGGTTGTTCCTCAGACGAATAATGTTCTTAAGTATTAATCTGGCAAATGAATTGATGCTTGAATATCTGGCTCACAAACAGAAACATAATTCTCACATCTTCTCGTAGCTGAAATATTCACGTTAAGAGTATGATTATCGCCAGCTTGTCGGCCTGCAGCCTACGTGTGGCGCGGCAAGCCGCGTTCCGAGGATTTTTTGCATACCCATTTGTGCTCCCCTCGGTGTCATCGAACATTTGATTGATATGTGATCATGCCTGTAAAACTTCGATATTCCTTATTAAGTCTGTTGCTGCTAGGCAGCAGCGTGGCCAGCGTTCCTTCTGTGCTCGCAAGTGAGAACGCGCCAACAACGCACAATGCCTCATCGCTGGTATTGGCGTCAGGCAGTGCAATGGTGGTGGATTTAAAAACGCATAACGTCATTTATTCGAGTAATCCCGATGTGCAGGTGCCGATTGCCTCTATTACCAAATTAATGACGGCGATGGTCGCGTTAGATGCCAAGCCCGCCATGGATGAAGTCATTTCGGTGGATATCCACAATACCAAAGAATTAAAAGGTGTCTTTTCTCGCGTACGCGTGGGCAGTGAAGTGAGTCGTCGTCAGATGATGCTTATGGCGCTTATGTCGTCAGAAAACCGCGCTGCGGCGAGCTTGGCTCACCATTATCCTGGCGGTTACAATGCGTTTATTAAGGCGATGAACGCTAAAGCACGTTCATTAGGGATGACACATACTCGATACGTTGAACCAACGGGGCTTTCCGTCAAGAACGTTTCAACTGCGCGTGATTTAACCAAGCTGTTAGCTGCCAGCAAAAATTATCCTTTGATTAGCCAGCTCAGCACCACCGAAACTCAGTCAGTGACTTTCTCGAATCCGGTCTATACCGAAACATTTAACAACACTAACCATTTGGTGCGTAATGATAAATGGGCAATTCAGTTGACCAAAACGGGGTTCACCAATCAGGCGGGACACTGTTTGGCGATGCGCACCACTATCGGTGGCCGTCAGGTGGCGTTAGTGGTTCTCGATGCCTTTGGCAAATATACCCATTTTGCTGATGCGAATCGCCTGCGTGACTGGATGCTGACCGGTAAGGCCGCGCCTGTTCCTGCTGCGGCATTAAGCTACAAAAAACAAAAGGGCATTCATCAAGCTGGCAGCGTACAGGTTGCTGAAAATAAATAATTTTTGATTTGAGGGTGATTCCCTAAACGAATCAGAATTCATTCGCGGCAGAGGAAAATACCTCTGCCGTTTTTTTATGGCCGCTACCAAGTTCAGAGATTAACGCGACATTTTTCCCCCTTGCCCCTATGATTATCTCAGTGATTAAAGCTTAAGGATTTCAATGTGGCTGGTGGTAGTTTACTGACGTTATTAGATGATATTGCTTCGGTGCTGGATGACGTGGCGCTGATGAGCAAAATGGCTGCGCGCAAAACCGCAGGCGTTTTAGGTGATGATTTAGCGCTGAATGCGCAGCAGGTGACCGGCGTTTCAGCCGATCGAGAGTTGCCGGTAGTATGGGCGGTAGCAAAGGGATCGCTGCTTAATAAGGTGATTTTAGTCCCGCTAGCGCTGTTAATTAGCGCTTTCGCGCCGTGGGCGATTACTCCGTTACTGATGCTGGGCGGCGCTTTTCTTTGCTATGAAGGCTTTGAAAAGCTGGCACATAAAGTCATGCACGGCAAAGAGGAAAAGCACTCATCCGAATCGAAACCTGAAGAAAAAGTGCCAGACGATTTACGAGCATACGAGAAAAGTAAGGTAAAAGGCGCAGTGCGTACCGACTTTATTCTATCTGCAGAAATTGTCGCCATCACTTTAGGCACGGTAGCGAGTGCACCGTTTCTCCAGCAGGTGATTGTGCTCAGCGGCATTGCGTTGGTGATGACGCTGGGTGTTTACGGCATTGTGGCTGGTATCGTAAAACTGGACGATTTAGGCCTATGGATGAGTAAAAAAAGCTCGGCGCTGGTTCAACGTGTCGGTGGCTGGATCGTGGATGTTGCCCCTTACCTGATGAAAATCCTCTCCGTAGTGGGAACGGCCGCGATGTTTATGGTCGGTGGTGGCATTATCGTGCATGGCCTACCGTGGATTCACCACTATTTTGAACATTTAGCCGAAAGTGGAGCCGATTTACCAACGATAGGCACCGTGATTTCTGGCATAGGTCCAACTGTGCTGAATATGGTGTTTGGTGTTATCGCTGGAGCCGTGGTTCTGCTGGTGGTTAGCGGTGTAGGGAAATTGATTCCGAGGAAGGGGTGAGGTTTTGTTGGTATATCTCACTGGTTAATATTTTGCCTTCCTGTTGTTTATGAGGCTTGAGTGAAATATTTCGTTCGCCGGTCAGTATTTGCGTTTCCATGAGACTACTGGCGAAGGCGACCGATGAGAGCCCCGTTGCGC